>DASYMY010000604.1:0-4528 GCA_036008825.1 Glaciihabitans sp. | reverse complement strand
AGTGGCTGAAGATAACGGGCGCCCGGGTTTCATCGAGGGCCGCTGCCATCGTCGCGGGGGCGACATGAGAGAGGTCAACAAGCATCCCGACGCGGTTCATCACCCGAACGATTAACCGCCCACGATCGGTGAGACCGTGAGCCCCAGGATCAGCCGTGCACGGTTCAGCCCAGTCAGGCCCCTCGTTGTGGGTGAGGGTCATGTACCGCACACCGAGCTCGGCAAAAATGCGCAGGATTGCGGTGGAATCGCCAATCGAGTGGCCACCCTCCAACCCCATCAGTGACCCCAGCAGCCCCTCAGCGCGGGCACGCTCCATATCTTCGGCCGTGCGACAGAGCACGAGTTGCTCCGGGTAGCGGGCAACCAGACGGTGGACGAGGTCAATTTGTTCAAACGACATTTGCACCGCCTCTGCGGCGCCCAAGGTGGTGGGCACAAAAAGTGACCAGAACTGGCCACCCACCTGCCCTTGCTTGAGCCGAGGCAGATCGGTGTGCAACTGCGGCATTCCCGCACCCACCTGGTCAACATCGCTGTTGTGCCGAAACCGCAGCGCGATGGGGAGATCGTTGTGGCCGTCAATGATTCGCAGATCTGACAGTGTCGAACTCATTCGCATTCTTTCGGTGTGGTGAGCTCTGCCGGATGCAGCAGCGTTTTGACGAGGAGAATCAAGCCCGGAATCAGCACAATGATGGCGGCGAGCGCAAGACCGGCGAACCCAAACAGGGCTAGGACGGGGCCGGCGAGAGCGGCCGCGAGGGCGGCGACAGCGTTCATTGCTGTGTCTGACACACCCTGAACCAGGGTACGTTCGTCGGCCGGGATTGAGTTGGTGAGCATGGTGGAGCCGGAGACAGTGACAAAGGACCAGCCGAGCCCCAGCAGGAACAGTCCCACCATTACCCCGCCGGTATCGTCACCAAACACGATATTGACGCCGAGGGAGATCCCGAGGATCGCGAAGCCAATCACAATGGTTGGCACGGCGCCGATCCGGTCAGCGAGTTGCCCAACCAGTGGGGCGAAGGCAAACATGCCCAGAACGTGGAAGCTAATAGTGAGCCCCACAATGCTGATCGAGCCACCGTTGTGGTGCATGTGCACGGGGGTCATGGTCATCACTCCCACCATGACCGCGTGGGCGGAGATTACGGAAACGAATGCCAGTCGGGAGGCGGGGATCGACCAGATGACTCGTAGCGACAACACCAGTCGGCGGCCGAAGCTGATCGCGGGTTTGGCCGGTCCAGCGGCGACGGGCTGTACCGAGAGTTCCCTAGCCAACCGCAGGGGGTCGGGGCGAAGGAAGATGAAGATAAATGCGCTGGCGGCGAAGAGGAACACCGCGGCGATCACAAAAGCGCCGGACAGCGGCGGGAGGCCCAGCTGGGCTTCGACCCACTCTCCGGGCACACCGAGGTTGGGCCCCACAACCGAGCCGAGAGTGCCCACCCAGACAACAACGGACAACGCCCGACCGCGGCGGGAGGGGGCCGCAAGGTCGGTTGCGGCGAATCGGGATTGCAGGGTGACCGCCGAACCAACCCCGATGAGGAGCATGCCAAGCACCAGGGTGATGGGGTTGGCCGAAAGGGCGGCGAAAATGAGGATGGTCGCGCCGACGCCAGCAACAAACCAACCACTGCCGAGAGCGGTGCGGCGGCCGTAGCGGGCGGCCAGCGCGGCAAGGGGAATTCCGGCGAGCGCCGCGCCGAGAGTAGTGGAGGTGCGGGCAATGCCGGCAAGCGTTTCGGATTCCATCACCGCTTCGGCCAGCAGGACCCCGACAGTGGGAGCAGCACCCATTCCCAACGCCCCGATGATGTGGGAGGCAGAGAGAGTGCGTACGGTGCGGCCCTGCACGTGTTCAACGTCTGGGGCGTCCCACCACTGCGGGGGTTGTTCTGTCATGGCCGACGATGTGGTTCCGGTGGGGGTTGGCTCAGGGGTCACGACTGTGCGCTCAGCTCGGCGGCCTGCGCTTCGTCGATACGGCGGAGGATGTTGACTTCTTCGACCTCGCGTTCGGCCAGGGATGCCGTGATCTCACCCGCTTCGTTGGGGTGGAGCACGGCGACACCGTCGCTGTCGCCAAAAAGGTAGTCGCCGTCGGAAATTACGGTTCCCCCGATAGGAACGGTGGTTCCCACAAATCCTTCGTTGCCGAGACGTTTGGTAACCCGGGGGCTGACGCTGCGGAAGTAGACGGGCATACCCCACTGTAGGAGTTGGTCGTAGTCGGTGATGGCCCCGTCGATGATGAGACCGGCCGCTCCTTTGGATTTGAGGAGGTACGACACAATTCCGCCGATCGACGCCCGCGACCCGGTTCCGACCTGGGACACCACAAGAACATGCCCGGGTTCAAGACGTTCGGTCGCCTCAGTGAGCGCACCGGCGTCGTATTCGCCGATCTGCACGGTCAGGGCCAGTCCGGCAAGTCGGATCGGACGCCGGATCGGGGTCAGTTCGTCGACAAACCCGTGGTCTCGGCGGTGCCCCAGGGTGGAGGTGCCAACGGTCAGCATCCGCTCCCAAATATCGGCGGGGATGCTCGGGTGGCGGCGAGGGGTGAACGTCATGATTGATGCGCCTAACTATGTTGTGGATCTGGGGAGAAGAAGTGGGAGCGTCGGTTACGCCTCGACGAGGGGGTGCACACCAAAACGGCGGTTCGCCAGAATCGGCATGGCCGTGCGGGCGTCCGTCACGCGCTGCGGGTCCAGCCAGGCCAGGCTGATTCCGGCGGTTTCGGTGGAGGCGGCCAGACCCACGCCGTACGGATCAACGATGAGGCTGTAGCCGGCTCCCATGGGAGGGCTTTGCCCGGCACCCACCACGTACGAGGTGTTTTCGATGGCGCGGGCGCGCAGTAACACCTCCCAGTGCATGGCCTTACCGGGCCCATCCACCCAGGCGGCGGGTACCAGCAGCACCTCGGCACCCTGGTCAACGAGGGCCCGGTACAGCTCGGGGAAGCGAAGGTCGTAACAGTTGGTGACCCCAAAGGTGAGGCCGTCGACGGTGAAGGTGACGAGGGAGCTCAGATCACTGGTGAGGGTTGCCGGAAAATACCGGTCGGATTCTTTGCCCTTAGCCGAGTCGAAGAGGTGAATTTTGTCGTAGGTGTGGGTGACCCCACGGCCGGGTTCAATAACCACAATGACGTTGTGTGCCTTGTCTCCGCCCGGGGTAGCCATGCCCACCACCAGCACCGTTCCTAGTTCGGTGGCCAGCTCCGCCAGCGCGGTTGCGAAGGGACCGTCCGTGTTTTGGGCTACGTCCTGGATGGGCAGTGCCGTGGGTTCGGCGTGCTGTTTGTACATGGCAGCTTCGGGGAAAACAATGACACGCGCTCCCCGACCGGCTGCATCGCGGGCAAGCAGACGAATGGTGTCGAGGTTGGCGGAGATATTCGCAACCGCGGAGAACTGGGCGGTTGCGACGGCGATGAGTTCTGACATTCGGTGGTCCCTAGTGTTGGGTCGGTTAGCGGAGGAAGTTGGTCAGGCTGGTGTGCAGCGTTTCGGTGGTGAGGCGAAGCGACTCAACGTCAACACGTTCGTCGCGACCGTGGAAAACGGAGCGGAAGGTGGCCATATCCCAGCCTGTGGAGAAGAGGCCAAACCCGTATGTAGTTGAGCCGAGAAGCCGCAGGTGGCGTCCATCTGTTCCGCCGGGCATCACCATGGGCACCAGATGTGCCCCCGGGTAGTGCTCGCCGACGGCGTTCTCAATGGCGAGGTAGAAGGGCGTGCGCGGTGGGGACGCGCTTGCGGAACCGGTGAAATCGTCGGTCACCGTGACGGCGGACATCAATTCGCCCAGTGTTTCGGAGAGGTAGCGGTCCACATCGGCGGCACCCTGTCCAGGAAGCAAGCGAACGTCGAGCCCGATCGTGGCGAGCCCGGGGATGACGTTGCGTTTGTCCCCAGCGTGAAGGGTGTTGGGAGACACCGTCATGTGGGTGATCGCGTGTGCGTATCCGGCCATGGGCCCGAGTTCGTTGATGGCCTCGTTCACGGTGGCCGGGTCAAGCAGTCGTTCGGTCAGTGCGGCGTCGAACTGGGACGCTTTCACAAACTCGATCCAATGTTCAAGCAGCAGCGGTTCGCCCGGGCTCTGCGCGATCCGGCTAACAATCTCTGCGGCGAGCGCGGCAGCGTTGGCGGACCGCCACGGCACCGATCCGTGCCCGGGTTTACCCAGCACGGTCAGGGTGCGCGGTGCGCCGCCCTTCTCCCCTACCGTGATGGTGATGCCCGGTTTCTCGGCGTCGCTGAGAACAATTCCGCCATTTTCCGTGAGGGAGTAATCCGCCGTGATGAGTTCGGGACGATGGGCGGCGAGCCAGCCTGCCCCGTACACTCCGCCGGCTTCTTCATCGGCGACAGCAGCGAAGATGAGGTCCCCGGCCAAGCTGATTCCGCTGTCGGCAATGTGTTTGGTGACCACGGCGAACGCCGCCGTGAGTCCGAGCATGTCGATGGCGCCGCGACCCCAGATGACTCCGTCAATGAGT
>DASYMY010000603.1:0-1763 GCA_036008825.1 Glaciihabitans sp. | reverse complement strand
GGGATGGTGTAGCTGTCCTGGGCGGTGCCGTCCCGATCGGTGAAGACGACCGGGGCGGGGGTGGCCTGGTACGGGGTGGCCTTGAAGGTGGTGGCCCATTCGGTGGTGCCGGTCAGAACATAGTCCGTCTTGGCCTTCGCCGTGACCGTGACTGTTTCAGTTGCAGGATACGTTCCGGCTGCGATGGTCTTCCCGCTGACCTGGTAGTCGACGCCGTCGGTGATCGGGATTGTGTAGGTGTCCTGGGCGGTGCCGTCCCGATCGGTGAAGACGACCGGTGCCGGGGTGACCTGGTACGGGGTGGCTTTGAAGGTGGCGGCCCATTCGGTGGTGCCGGTCAGAACATAGTCGGTCTTCGCCTTCGCGGTCACGGTGACCGTTCCGGCGGCTGCGTGAGTCCCGGCCTCAACAGTCTTGCCACCGATCTGGTAGTCGACGCCGTCGGTGGGCGGGATGGTGTAGGTGTCCTCTGCCGTGCCGTCCTGATCGGTGAAGACGACCGGTGCCGGGGTGGCCTGGTACGGCGTCGTGGGGGAGAGGTGTAGTCCTGCTGCTTTGAAATCGAGGATGGCTGGTTCTGGATCCTGCAGCCCGCTGGGGCTTTTGGAGATGGTGCCATCGTCTATGTAGCTAAGGCCTGTGGTGCCTGTCCCTAGTCCTACGTCCCAGAGGGTGAGGTCGCCGGAGGCGATTTTGGTTTCATCGACGGTGAGCGACGCGGTGCCATTGAAGGCCTTCTCGCCGTCCCAGCGGACGTAAACAAGATTTCCTAGGCGATCGCGGAGGTAGAACATCACATGTGTCACGGGGACGTTTTTTACCTGCCAGTCGAAACTGATCGTGTCTCCGTGGCGAACGACGTCAGGTGATGTGCGCTTGAAGCTGACCAGAGACGGGGGAACCGAAAGATCAGGCCTGCTGTCGTCGCTGGTGAATGTGAACTGCCATTCGGTAACAGCATCGGGTGTAAAGGTGTAGCCGGTCTCCGCTACGGCAGTTACCGTTATGCTGCCGGTGCCTGTGTAAGTGCCAGCTGGGACGTCCTTACCGTCGAGTCGATACCGTACGCCCTTCACTGATGGGATGGTGTAGGTGTCCTCAGCAGTACCGGCACTATTGACAAAGGCCACAGATTCTGGCGTCACTACCGGATCGCTACTCCGGCTGGAAGTCACGGTGATTTGTGGTGGGTTGCTGGTGGTGAAGGCCGTGCTGGCGGTGTTGTTTCCGACATTGTCTTCGAGGAAGCCGAAGCGTGCGGTCCAGGTTCCGGCCGTTGCTGCGAATGGAATTGTGAAGGTGCCTGAGAAGATGCCGTCGTTGACTGTTCCACTCTGGAGGTACAGCATTTGGTAGACGTTTTGGCTGCTGGTGTCGCTGTCGAGGTACATGAAGACCCGTCCAACACCAGAATTGTCGTCAGTGATGTGGGCTGTGGCGGTCACAGTTTGTGCTTGAGCGCTGACGTCGATCGCCTGGGGCGACAGCGAAATCTCCCGAAGCACCGGCGGCGCAGAGTCGGGCGCGCTGGAAGTCACGGTGATTTGTGGTGGGTTGATGGTGGTGAAGGCCGTGCTGGCGGTGTTGTTTCCGACATTGTCTTCGAGGAAGCCGAAGCGTGCGGTCCAGGTTCCGGGCGTTGCTGCGAATGGAATTGTGAAGGTGCCTGAGAAGATGCCGTCGTTGACTGTTCCACTCTGGAGGTACAGCATTTGGTAGACGTTTTGGCTGCTGGTGTCGCTGTCGAGGTACATGAAGACCCG
>DASYMY010000602.1:0-4684 GCA_036008825.1 Glaciihabitans sp. | reverse complement strand
TCTGGCATCCGCCATTCCGACGCACATGAGCTTCGAAGAGGCCGCTGTGCTGCCGCTGGCCATCTCGACTGCATCATCAGCTCTTTTTCAATCCGATCAGCTGGGGTTGCGGCACCCCACCGCGGTGACTCCACCCACTGGGCAGGCAGTAGTGGTGTGGGGCGGTTCAACCAGCGTGGGAAGCAACGCGATTCAGCTCGCGGTCGCGGCCGGATACACCGTGGTCACCACCGCCTCGCCTCACAACCACGAGCGGATGCGCGAATTGGGCGCCAGCGAGGTCTTTGACTACTCCAGCCCGACGGCCGTGCGCGACATCGCTCAGGTGTTGAAGGGACGCTCCGTTGCGGGGATATTGGCCGTTGGTACCGGCTCCGCCGAGCCATGTGTTGCCATCGCAGCGGCGACAGGGGCGAAGCGGGTCAGCATGGCCAGCCCGTCTGTCTCCTTTGGAGAGGTTCCCCGTCGCAAAGGACTCAGCAAAGCGCTGATGCGAGTCGGAGTGCAGATGGTGACGCGCACCGCCGCGCTGCAGAGCCGGTGTGCGGTGCGGGGAATTCGCGCTCGTTTTGTCTGGGGAAGCACGCTGATGAACAACGAGGTGGGGCCCATGCTCTGGGAGCATTATTTGCCCGCAGCGCTGGCAGAGGGACGCCATGTTCTTGCGCCGCCCGCACACGTTGTTGGTAACGGACTCGCGAACGTGCAGACCGCGATGGATCAACTCCGGCTCGGCGTCTCTGGCCAGAAATTGGTGATCAGCCTGCCATAAGCTGCACCGTCGAAATCTCCTCGGCAACAAATCTCGTAGGATGCGAAGCGTCAGCCTCCCTACGCGAAGGAGTACGTTGTGTCGTTGCGCCCCCGACCCGTTATTGACCGTGGGGACGAGTACATTCCCGCTCCGCCCTTTGCCTCGGCGGCAGACTACGGCTCTTTCCATGCGGCTCTCGCTATTCACGCCGCAGAGCTCGGTCGCGCCTCCGGTGGCCCACACGTGGAGACCTTCGCCCTCTGCGCCGTAATCGACCAGCTCACTGAATACCCCGCCGTGGTGCCGGAGAACTCGTATCCGTCGCCCGCAGTGCTCCAAATTGCGCTCCAAACGTACTTTCCCGCCGCGTGGACTCCCGACTCCCTCGTCTCCGCCTGCGCGGGACGTCTGCCCTCTCGCGGTGGACGATGGGCGCTCATCAGCCCTGACCGTCTAGTTGAGGACCAGGACCCCATCTTTGAAGCAATCCGTGCGAGCGACGGTTCGTGGAGTGCCCAATTTATTGAACGCGGGGTGAAAAAGCCGCCGGAACACCTGACGGATGACTGGCAGATGGTGATCTACCTAATGCAGTACCTCGCCGAGTCGCATCCCTACCCATTCGGGCACGGATACGCCGACGGGTACCCGGAGCGTCGCCGTCCAGCCGCCCGTGCCGTCGTCAAAGCGTTCGCAAAAGTGCGTGAATTGCCTTTTCTGCAGAAGTGGGCGGATGACACTGACCTCTAGCAGCGGGGTCCATCGTTGTCATTGACATAAGTGGCGGCCGGCCAGGCGAGGTGGGGTCCGTCTGGCAACTGAGTCACTGCATGTGGAGTTCGTTCTAAAAATCAGGTGGTTTGTAGCGAGGCTCGGTCCTGCTCATCGTGTAGTTGTGGCCGAGACAAAGGGCACTTAGTGTCAACCCGGTCACACCGTTGGCGGCCAGCACCATTCCGGTGATGAATAACCCCCACTGCTGTGCCGACTCAATGCTGGTCAAGACCAGAACGATTGATGCCACAAGAACTAACCCCGCTAATGCGCACATACCGAGGAGCGCACGTGTGGCAGTTGCGCTCGCACCGACCCGAGTGAGGAGGGCAATCCATGCAACTAAGAAAGTGGTGGGCATCACAAGGGAAAGTGCGAACAACCATCCCACCCCTATCTCCTCTTCAGATCACGTCTGGCAACAGCTCATGTCCGCAATACCTTGTAGAGCCTTAGCCTTACAGCCCGTCGAGCTGTTTGGCGAACCAGTGGTGTGCGTACGGGTCGCTGTTAAACGCGGGAACTTCGCTGTATCCGAGCCGCGCATACAGCCGCCTGGCCTCCACCAAGTCGGAGCGGGTGCTCAGCTGCAGCACACCGAGCCCGTTGCTTCTTGCGCGAGCTTCCAGCTCCGTCATCAGCCGCGTTGCCACACCGGCACCGCGGTGTGTGGGGCGGATGAAAATCCGGGTGAGCTCTCCGGTAGTTTCGTCGACAAAGCGAACCCCGCCGCAGCCCACCACCTCATCACCGATGGTCGCGATCAACAGCACACCGGTGGTATCGGTGAGGTCGTCACTGGGTTCATCCGCTATCGCAACATCAACTTCAGCGCTGGTGGCGGCACGGCCCCAATAACGGCCGACAATGTCGACGTAGTACTCCCGCAGAATGTCGACGGCGGGCGCGGACAACGGATCAACGGACCGAAACGTCATTGTGGGCACAGGTGACGGTACCGCGAGTTGGTGCTCGGTCAGTTCAGGCTCCGAAACTTCAGTCGTTGTTTTCTTTGTCCGCCTCTGGCTCTGGATCACCGCTCGGAGTTCCGGCGCCGAGTTTGGAGGGGTTGTGGGTGGCTTCGCCGTCGGGGTTCAACGCGTTTCCACCAACGGGGACGGCTAGCGACGGCTCTTCGGGAGCGTTCGGTGCGGAATCGGGGCTGTTAGTCACGGGGTCTCCTTCGTTGCAGAGGTGCGGGCCGACCGCAGTCGAGCCCGTTTCGACCGTATCGAATGTTGACCCAACGTTGTCTGAACGTCAGCGACGTTTTCTGCACGATCACCCCGAGCGCGCCTAGGCTGAATAAATGTCAGAGCAGACCGAAACAGAGCAGACCACAACTCAGCCCACCACCTACCTTGGCCGCACCGGCGTGGAAGTCAGCCGCCTGTGCCTTGGCACCATGATGTTTGGTGACTGGGGAAACAAAGATCACGATGAGTCGATCCGCATTATCCACCGTGCAATGGATGCGGGAATTAACTTCATCGACAGCGCCGACATTTATGCATACGGGGAGTCGGAGGAGATCGTTGGTAAGGCCCTCGCCCAGTCCGGTAAGCGGGAGGACATCGTCCTTGCCACCAAGTTCTTCAACGGTATGAAGCAGCAGCCCAACTATCGGGGTGGGTCGCGGCGATGGATCATCCGCTCGGTGGAAGATTCCCTCCGTCGTTTGGGAACCGACTACATCGACCTCTACCAAATGCACCGTCCGGACGAGTTCACTGACATCGAGGAAAGCCTGGGTGCGCTGAATGATTTGGTTACGCAGGGCAAGGTGCGTTACATCGGCTCGTCCACCTTCCAGCCCTCGCAGGTGGTGGAAGCGCAGTGGGCCGCGCGGCAGAACCACACCGCACGTTTTGTCACCGAGCAGCCACCGTACTCGCTGCTTACGCGGGGTATCGAAGCAGACCTGCTGCCCACGACTCATCGCCACAACATGGGAACCCTCGTCTGGAGCCCTCTGGCCGGCGGTTGGTTGAGCGGCAAATACCGTGAGGGGCAGCCCATGCCCTCCACCCACCGCAATGACCGCAACCCCGGCGGCTACGACCTCGACGCCCCTCACGTGCGCGAGAAGTTTGAAGCGGCAGACAAACTGGGCGCGCTCGCCGACGAGTTGGGGGTCAGCCTCGTTCATCTGGCCATTGCGTTTGTTCTGCGTCACCCCGGTGTGACTAGCGCGATCATTGGTCCGCGCACGATGGAACAGCTTGAATCGCAGTTGGACGCCGCCTCCCTCGAGCTCGACACCGCAACCCTCGACCGTATTGATGAAATCGTGCCGCCCGGAACAAACATCAACCCAGCGGATGCCGGATTCAGCAACTACTGGCTAGACGCTCCGCGCCGTCGACGCTAACAGTGGTGGGCGCTCGGAGCACTTCGGGTGCCCACCTATCTGCGTGGCTTCAAACGGGTTTGACAAGTTGGTGAGCTCTATACTCCACCTGTAGTGTTGGGGGTAGAACAATGCTGTTTTAGACTAAATACGGATGAAACATTGAGCCAACCTTGAGGTGCTGCAATGCCTGCGCAACACAGTCATCCCACTGACGAACCGACTGTAACCATTCGGCATCGTGAATACGACGCGGCGAAAACGCTTCTTATGCAAGGTTCAAGCGTGCTGTTGGTTGGTGGCGTTGGTAGCGGAAAATCGTTTCTCTCCGATCAACTCCTCACGTCGCTGACTGCTGGAGGCTTCTCTGTTGTAAAAGTGCGGGGGCTTTATGATCGAACCCCCACTCAGTGGGCTGCGGTCGCGGCAGCCTTCGGGGTTGTGATTCCTCCTGAGCTCGATAATCGCCAAATCGAGACGCTTTTCAACGAGCAAATTATCCAGACTCGCGGCAGCTCTGAGCGCAGGATCGTGCTTCTGATTGACGACGCGTTGCGTCTGGATTACTGCTCGGCCGAGTGGATCAACCGTCTCGCGCGGGAGTCGGCTGCGCCGATTCTTGCGAGTGTCGACTTTGCTCTTGAGACCCGCGCTGACGACCGATCTGAAGTCGCTCAGATATTCCGTGCACTGTGGACCGATGGAATCGCCGAGCGCATTGATCTGAGCCGACTTGATGACAGTGCAACGTTGCGTCTCGCCGATACTTTTGGCGAAGAAAACACTCTCGATTTAGCGTCCCAGCA
>DASYMY010000601.1:0-1748 GCA_036008825.1 Glaciihabitans sp. | reverse complement strand
ATTCTGAGCAGCCGATGAACGCGCTGGGTGATGGCCGTTAGCTTCTACACGTCTCGGCGTTTGACCAGCACAATAGCTGCTGCGAACAACACAACAACCCAGCCAGCCAACACAAGACCACCCTGCAGCGCGTCAAGAGCGACTATCCCGTCCACAACAGCGGCGGTGGGCTCGTAGGCGTACAGCATTCCTCCGGCGTTGCTGGGCAAAAAGACCAGGAGGTTTTGCGCCCACGTCGCTTCAGTCAGCGCGGCAAAGATTTGGATAACCGTGGGAAGCACCAGCACCAAACCCACGGCCGCAGCAATTCCGCCAGCGCTGCTGCGCACGATGGCACCGATGGCCAGTGACATCACCCCGATGAGTGCCAGATAAACGGCACCACCGGCGAGAGCGGCGATAAATGCGGGGTCCGCGAAGTCCGTGACAATGCCCGAGTTCTCGGACAAGGGTGCTGTTACAACGGCGGTGAGTGCAATGGAGATCAGTGCAACGACGAAAGTCAGGCCACCAAACACGAGCCCCTTGGCAAGAAGCGCGGGTGTGCGTTTGGGAACGGCCGTGAAGGTCGAGCGAATCATGCCCGTGCCGTATTCGCCCGAGATAACAAGAACACCCAGCACACACGCCACCAGTTGGCTGAAACCGATCGACAAAGTCGAAACCTGCAGTGCGAAGGTTTGAGACATCTCATCGGACAGATTTACCGGATTACTAAAAGTGACCGCCAGCAGCAGCCCAAACAGCACCGTCAGTACCAGGATCAGGCCGTAGCACCAGGCTGTTGATCTCAGGGAGCGCAGTTTGATCCATTCCGAGCGGAGAGTCCCGCCAAACGTCACTCCATGGCCGGGGTGCGTGTGCGCTGCCCGTGTGCTTGGGGCGGCTACGCCGTCAGGATATGCCGTTGATGTCATCGGTTGGCTCCTTCAGTGAGAGGAGCGGATGCTGCAGTAGCAGTGCCCCCTGCGTGGTATTCGACGTCGTCCTGGGTGAGTGAAAGGTATGCGTCCTCGAGTGTGCCCGCGGACGGGGTGAGTTCGTGCAGAACTACACCAGCGGAGGAGGCCAATTCGCCGAGACGTGCAGCGGGAAGACCGGTCACCACAAGAAGGTCGGCCTCGGTGCGGGTGACTGAGCTTCCCTCGTCGGTGAGCAGCTGGGAGAACCGGTCAGCATCCGGAGTGCGCACCCGCACTGCTGACCCAGACGAGAGCGCGATAATGCTGGCCACGGAGGCATCCGCAATGACTTTGCCTCGCCCCAACACGATGATGTGATCTGCGGTTTGCGCCATTTCACTCATCAGGTGCGAGGACAAGAAGACGGTCCGGCCTTCCGCCGCGAGTTGACGCGCGAGGGTGCGCACCCAAATCACGCCTTCGGGGTCCAGTCCGTTGACGGGTTCGTCGAGAATCAATGTTGCGGGGTCCCCGAGCAGGGCCGTGGCAATTCCCAGGCGCTGACCCATGCCGAGGGAGAAACCGCCAACCCGCTTTTTGGCGACCGAATCGAGTCCCGTGAGGGAGATAACTTCAGACACCCGGGACCGACCAATACCGTGAGTGGCGGCGATGGCAAGAAGATGGTTGCGCGCGCTTCGCCCGGTGTGCACGGCTTTTGCGTCAAGCAGCGCGCCCACTTCATGCAGCGGGGCCTTGTGGTCGGCGTAGCGTTTGCCGTTGACCGTTACGGATCCTGCGCTGGGGCGGTCGAGGCCCACAATCATTCGCATGGTGGTTGATTTG
>DASYMY010000600.1:0-6723 GCA_036008825.1 Glaciihabitans sp. | reverse complement strand
GTGGGGCAGTAGTCCGGTTTCGTCGAGCACACGAATTGCCATGGCGCGCACGTAGTCGAGGGTCGAAGAGTAGCCGTGCGCCTCCAACCATTTGCGGGCGGGTGCCCAGCGCTCCTCCGGCCGGTCGCCGAGGGTGAAGAGAGCTTCCTTGCAGCCCATGGCCGCGCCGGCTTTGGCAATGTCGAGGATCTCGTCGGGGGAGAGGAACGTCGGTTTGCCCTGCGCAAGCAGGCCACCGGGAGTTTCCACAAAGGTGCAGTAGTGGCAGCGGTCCCGACACAAAAAAGTGATGGGGATAAACACCTTTTTGGAGTAGGTGATGATGCCAGCGCGTCCCGACCGCTCCAGCCCCTCATCCCGCATCCGCGAGGCAACATCAAGCAGACGTTCGAGTTCGTCGCCGCGTGCGGACAGCAGAATCTCGGCATCCGCCGGTGTAATTGGTGTGTCTGATTCGGCACGTTTTACTGCGGAGCGGATGTCTCTGAGCGACGGGACAACAGAGGGAACAACAGAAGAAGTGGGCACAATCAGCTTTCGTGACAAGCGGGAACGAAACGCAAAACTCAACCGAGTTTCGACAAGCCCAAATCCAGGCTCGCACGACTAATTGGTTCAATTCTAACGTCTTCCGCGAGGGTGAGGCGGTTGGGGAGTTAAACTCGCTACAGAGCGATCGAGTCACGTCGCGTGTGACCGTGCGGAGTGGGGGCTGAGGGATGAGTAACGTCCTGTCAGAAAACACCGCGCCGGTTCTGGTTATTAGTCGCGGCGACCGCTGGTTGCTGACCGCCCAACGCATCAACAGCAGCCGACTGGTGCGGGCCATTGCGCGCACGGGTCTGGCCGCCAACGGCATCGTTCACATACTTATCGGTGGCATCGCGGTGGGTGTTGCGAACGGGTATGGCGGTCACGCCAACCAGGCCGGGGCCCTTGAGGCCATTGCGGCAACTCCCGGCGGGCTGCTCGTGCTCTACATCTCGGGGTTCGCCCTCGGCGGGTTAGCGCTCTGGCAGCTGACCGAGGCCGCGTGGGTGTCTGTGCCGGAACGTCGACTACGCATCACCCGCCGCACCAAAGCCATCGGCAAAGCTATTGGCTTCGCCGGACTGGGATTCGCAACGCTCTACTTTGCCCTCGGCGGTCGCGGCGGTATTGACGACCCCGACCACAGCGTCAGCGAACGCTTGCTGTCGAGCCCCGGCGGTATTGCGCTGCTACTGGCAGTAGGCCTGACCGTTGCCTCGATTGGTGGCGGAGCCATCTTCCGCGGTATCGCCCGCACTTTCCGCGAAGAGAACACGGGCCTTGCCGGCGCCGTCGCCCGGGTTGTTGATGTGCTCGGGGTGATTGGCTACGTCGCGAAAGGATTCGCCCTGATGGTGGTGGGGGCGCTCGCCGTCTTCGCGGTCATTCTCGCCGACCCCAGCGATGCGGGTGGGCTCGACGGTGCCCTCAAATATTTGGCTGCGTTGCCCGCCGGATCCCTGCTGCTCGACGTTGTCGGCGCCGGTTTTGTGGCCTACGGCCTGTACCTGCTGGCCCGGTCGGTCTACCTGCGCCGCGAAGAGTAGGCGCAGCGCGCCGCTCAGATCACATCGGTGCGGTCATCATCAAGCGGAGCAGGCTCCTCATCGATGTCTTCGAGGCGTTCGTCGGGGTCAATTGTGGGTGGCGGGGCCGGAAAGTCGTCATCGTCGGTCAAATCAACAACCCGTTCATCTTCCAGGTTTGGCTCGTACTCGGCGCTGGATTCGTGCTCTCGTGCCATCATGCCCACCTTTCAAGTGACGTTCGATGCCTCCACGCTACGACCCGGCGGATGCCAATTTCAATCCGAGTTGTGATCTTCCCAGCCTTCGCCAATAGGTTTAGGGAAAACGGAAGGACAACCATGAGCGACGAACCGACTCCCGAAGTCACCCAGGCCATCAACGGCGTATGGGCAAGCCACAAAGGACTACAGGAAGACCAGGTCATCTCGGTACTTCACGAAGCAGTGAAAGCGGTGGGCGGTCACCTCGAGGAAGACGAGTACCGTCGCATTGGTTTCGAGATTGCCGGCGGAACCTACCGCTAACTTTCACGGTTGCGCCCGGGGCTTCACCGTCCCGGGCGGTACCAACCGCGGTACCAGGCGCACAAAAATCACCATTCCCACCAGTTCCACCAGCGTTTGAGTGACAACAGCTAACGGGGTGAGTGCGAATGTGGCCGGCAGCGCTAGCGCCAGCGGCAGCACAACCAGCGAGTTGCGGGTCGACACCGAGAACACCAGCGCACGAGTGCCCGCCACATCCAGTCGCGTCAGGCGACCGGCGGTAATACCAATGCCGAGCATAATCACCAGAAACGCTACGTAGAGCGGAATCAACGCCACGAGCTGCGTGAACTGATCACCAACGGCCGCAATTTGCGAGCCCACCACAACCGCCAGGGTCGCCATCATCAGCGGAACCATTGCCGTCGCCATCACCGACTCCACCCGCCGCACAGCCCGACCGGTCCGTGCCGAGCGCGCCCACCACTGCACCATTGCCGCCGCCACCAACGGAATCAGAATCAGCCCAACAAACGCTTCAACAAACGGCCCTGTCTCAATTAAGCCCGTGGTCTGTGCCCCCGCAAACAGCCATAGATAACCGGGCAGCAGCACCAACTGCAGCAACATCAGCAGCGGCGCCGCGGCCAACAGCCGATCCCGCGCGCCTCCCGCGAGTCCGGTGAACACAACCACATAGTCAACACACGGGGTCAGCAGCACCAGCAGTAGGCCCAGCAGCAGCGCCTCGTTGCCCGACACAAACCGCGACAGTCCAAACACCACCACGGGAACAACAAGAAAATTCACACTCAGAACAACCAGAAGAAAGCGGATGTCTCGAAACGCGGCCCCCACTTGCACCAGGGGCACACTCAAAAAGGTGGCAAAAAGCAGCAGTCCGAGCACCGGATTGATGCCGCTCTCAAGCACCGGACTCACCGCAGGGGCAACGAGCCCAATGCCAGCACCCCCGAGAATCGACACCAGGTACAGCAGCACCTGGTGTCGCTCCAGCCACACAATTGGCATTAGCGCTTGGCGGCTGAGTTCTTCACAAACTCGTACGCCTCCAGGGCTTCTTTGCGCGACGCAGCCAAATCAATGATGGGCTGAGGATACAGCTCGTCGTCGGCAATCCAGCGGCCAATGTATCGACGCTTCGGGTCGAACTTGTCCGCCTGCAGCACCGGGTTAAATACCCGAAAGTAGGGGGCGGCGTCGGCGCCGCTGCCGGCGACCCACTGCCAGTTGCCGGGATTGTTCGCCTCGTCGGCATCGACCAGGCAGTCCCAGAACCACTGTTCGCCGATGCGCCAATCCACGAGCAGGTTCTTGATCAAAAAGCTGGCCGCGACCATTCGCACCCGGTTGTGCATGTAGCCGGTCTGCCAGAGCTCGCGCATTCCGGCATCCACCAGGGGAATTCCGGTGCGGCCGCTCTGCCAGGCGTCAAGCT
Organism: Glaciihabitans sp.; assembly: GCA_036008825.1. Taxonomy (GTDB): domain Bacteria; phylum Actinomycetota; class Actinomycetes; order Actinomycetales; family Microbacteriaceae; genus Glaciihabitans. The sequence goes on along the minus strand of DASYMY010000600.1, from coordinate 3,220 downwards.
CGATGGGGTTCGGTTCCTGCCACGGGAACGCGTCAAAGTCTGCTCGGTAGTTCTCGGTCGCCAACGCCGGAAAGTTGTAGAGGATGCTCCAGTTGAACTCGCGCCAACCGACCTCGCTGAGGAATTTGGCCGCATTGGCACGCGCCGAGACATCCACGTCCCCGCGCAGGCGGTGCCAGATCTGGAACGGGCTGATCTCGCCAAAGCTCAAGTGTGGGCTCAGATGCGAGGTCGACTCGTGCCCGGGTTCGTCCCTACGGTGGTAGTCGACCAAAATCTCATCCACAAAGCGTTCTAACGTCTCAGTGGCGGATGCTTCGCCAGGAACCCACCTCTCCCGCAATCCGCCGGCCCAGTCGGGGCGGGTGGGCAACAACTCCCAGGCGTCGAGATCGTCGCTGGCAACTTCGGGGGAGGAGAGCTCCTCCGGTGCTGGCAGGGGCATCCGCGGGTCATTCTGCGCCAAACAGGCTTTCCAGAACGGGGTAAAGACTCGGTACGGGTCGCCGCTGCCGTTGGTGATTCTCCAAGGTTCGAAGAGAAGATTGGCCTGAAAACTGGAGACCTCAACGCCGCTCTCACGAAGGGTTACCTTGAGGGCCGCGTCGATATTGCGGGTGGCGGAGTAACGCCGGTTCCAGAACACGGCCTGGGCGTTGGTCTCGGCAACAAGTTTGGGAATCTCCTCCTGCGCGGGCCCACGCCGAAGAACCAGGCGACCGCCGATCGCCGTGAGGGCGGCATCCAGTTTCGTGAGGCTGTAGTGCAACCACCATCGGCTGGCTGCGCCCAGCGGTCGCACTCCCGCACTCTCGTCGTCGAGCAAATAGAGCACCACCACAGGCTCACCGCGCTGGGCCGCTTCGAACAGGGCCGGGTTGTCGGCCAGACGAAGGTCGTTGCGAAGCCACACGATGATTGGTTGGGCAGTCATACATCCACATCTCGAACTGTCGAACGCCGAGAGTGCACGCTCATAAAACCTTTAGTCACGCCAGAGTAGCGGCCGGGTGATTAGGTGGCGTCGGACTCCACGCTGTTACGCAGTTTGTCACTGAGCTCTCTCAGCTGGGCCAGTTCTTCCGCGGTGAGCGCGCCACCAACGTGGCGGGTGATCGACGCTGAGTGCGACACAGCGACACGACGAAACAGCTCGTACCCGGCCTCGGTCAGGCAAACGAAGGTTCCGCGCCCGTCGCCGGGGTCACTCTCTTTGCGCACCAGACCTCGCACCTGCAGGCGGTCAACCAGCCGGCTGACGCTGGGCTGGGTGAGAAGAAGGTGGCGGTTCAAATCGCGGATGCGTAACCGCCAACCGTCGCATCGCGACAGGTTGAACAGCACGTCGTACTCATTGAGCGACAGTTTGTCGTGCGGAAATTCCCTGTTCAGCTGGCGCAACACGGTTACCTGGGCGCGAAAAAGCGCCTCCCAGGAGCTGATTGCGTTTGCTGACTCGTTGCGCACACCACCACTCTAGGCAGTTGCGAGATGGTGGGAAGAATCGACGAAGTGGGGCTTGCCTGATAGGCGGTGGGCCACTATGAAATATGGGCCGTTAAACAGGATTGAGGGTCGGATTCAGAGGCTTGAATCCGACCCTCTCCCTTGCACCAAGAGTGTCCTGCAATCACATTCCGCAGAGGCTGCCACAGCAAACAACTTCTGCCCTTGAAATATATAACGGGAAGGTAACGGAGCGCTAGTTATGGAAACGTTATTTTTCTGACAGTTTGCTCAACGTCGCTCGGCTGGTCGTGAAACCGACCAGATGGCGCTTAGAGGTGGGCGGGAAACGCTGCGCGACGCCCGTAGATTGTCAGCGCAAATGCGACGATCCCAAAAACGATCATCACAACGGGCAACACCAGCCCATCGAACTCGGTCACCAGCAGGGCGCCCACTATTCCGGCAGCAAATATGGCCAGATTGAATGCCACGGGCAAAAAGGCGTTGGCGACATCCGAGTCCTCACCGCCGGTGGTGGTTAGCGCGCCTTGAAGCTGAGCGGATGCCCCTCCGAAAGTGATACCCCACAGCACGGTGGCGACGACGATCGCGGGAGTCGAGTTATGACCGACCAGCAGGGTAACCGCGGCCACGATGAACAGGGCGACGCTGGTGTGCAACAGCGGACGCGGGAAGCGGTCGAGTAGCGCCCCGGTGATCACAATGCCGAGGATCGAGGAAATACCGAAGATAAAGAGGAGCACGTCGACCGTCAGGTCGCTGTCCGTCGCGCGTAGGTAGGGGGAGACGTAGGTATAGATGGTGTTGTGGGCGAGCATCCAAGTGAAGATCACGGCCAGGATGACGGCGATACCCGGAATGCGAAATACCCGCAGGAGGGGAAGACGGGTCTTTCCAGATTGGCCGGGAGCGTCCGGCGCGAGAATTGCGATCAGCACCGCGGCGATCACGGCCACCACGGTGAGGCCAATAAACGCCCACCGCCAGTCGAAGGCCGTGCCCAGGCACGAGCCGAGGGGTGTGCCGAGCGCAAAGCCGACGGGAGCTCCCACCGAGACGATCGCCAACGAGAGACCGGCCTGCCGGGGCGGGCTGATTTTGCGTCCGTAGGCGGCGAGCATTCCCCAGACGATTCCGGAAAAGGCGCCGGCAATAAAGCGGGACACCAGCGAAAGAACAGCCTCGTTGGACAGTGCGGTGAACGTGTTGGCCAGAATCAGCCCGGTGACAGCTGCGAGCAGCAGGGGTTTGCGTCGCATTCCGCGAGTGAGGGTGATGGCCGGAATGGTGACGAGCACGGTGCCAAGGGCGTATGCGCTGACAAAAAGCCCCACGGTGCCTTCGTTTGTCCCGAGGTCCGCGGCAATCACAGGCAGCAGGCCTGCCGGCATCGTCTCCATCGCAACAAGAACAAAACCAATGGCGGCCAAAACCATCAGCGTGACAACGGGCAGGCGGGGCTGGTCTGACGTGGCCGCCGGTGGTGCGGTCGGTGCGGCGCTGAGGGTGTTCATAAAATCTCCGAGAGATGGGCCGAGCCTCGTTTCGTCAGACGAAGCGAGGCTCGGCGGCGATGCAGAGGGGCGTTAGAAGGTGAGCAACACCTTGGTCGCACGGCGTTCATCCATTGCCCGGTAGCCTTCTGCGGCTTCTTCGAGCGGCAGAGTGAGGTCGAACACCTTGCCTGGATTGATTTTGCGGTCCCAAATGAGCTGAATCAGCTCGGGGAGGAAGCGTCGTACGGGTGCGG
>DASYMY010000599.1:0-1543 GCA_036008825.1 Glaciihabitans sp. | reverse complement strand
GCTGGCCGCCCCCCACAACCTCGCCTACGCCATCTACACCTCCGGCTCCACCGGCAAACCCAAGGGCGTTCTGATCGAACACCGCTCGGTCGTGAACCTGATCGGTTCGCTGGCCTTGCGGCTGGGGGTAAAAGAGGTGGGGGAGAGGTGGGCGCTGTTGTCGAACTATGTGTTTGATGCGTCGGTGCAGACGATCTTTCTGAGCCTGAGCACCGGCCAGGCGCTGCACGTCATTGCCAAGGAGACGATCCTGGCGCCGGAGAAGCTGGCGGCGTATTTGGCGGCAAATCGGATCGCGGTGTGCGATGGAACGCCGTTGTACCTGGGAGCGATCGCGCCGTTGGTGCGGCGGCAGCCGCCGGGAGTGCTGCGACTGCTGTTGATCGGAGGAGATGCGCTGGATCTGGGCACAGTGCAGGCGGTGTGCGCGGAGAATGCGGTCCGCAAGGTGGCCAATCTTTATGGGCCGACGGAGTGTTGCGTGGACGCGACCTGTGCGCTCTTGGATGGGAATAGCGAAAAAGTCACCCTGGGCAGGCCGCTGGCTAATGTGCGCTGTTACGTGCTCAATGGCGCAGGCCAGCCGGTGCCAGTGGGGGTGGCGGGCGAACTGTGCATTGCCGGAGTGCAGGTGGGCCGCGGGTACTTGAACCGGCCGGAGCTGACGGCGGAGAGGTTCGTGGAAGATCCGTTTGTGAGGGGAGAGCGGATGTACCGCACGGGAGACCTGGCGCGGTGGCGGGCGGACGGTGCGTTGGAGTTTTTGGGCCGCAACGACCAACAGGTGAAGATCCGCGGGCACCGCATCGAATTGGGAGAAGTGGAGGCAGCGCTGCGGGCGCATCCCTTGGTGAAGGAAGCAGCGGCGAGCGCGCGGGCGGTGGGCGGAGCCGGGGAAAAGAGCCTGTGCGCCTACTATGTGGCCGAAGAGAGTCTCTCGGCCGCCGTCCTCCAAGAGTACTTGCAGAACCGACTGCCGGGCTACCTGGTGCCCTCTCACTTTGCCCGGCTAAAGGCGTTGCCGCTGACCGTCAGCGGCAAGGTCGACCGCAAAGCCCTGCCCGAACCCGAACCGCGCACCACCTCCCTCTACGAAGCACCCCGCAACGAAATCGAACGCACTCTCGCCGACATCTTCGCCACTGTGCTTGGGGTCGAGCGAGTGGGGATTACGGATCACTATTTCAATCTGGGAGGCGATTCGATCAAGGCCATTCAGATCTCGGCCCGGCTGCGGCAGGCGGGCCATGCAATGGCGGTTCGTGATCTGTTTCGATATCCGACTGTTCGGCAACTCGCGACCCACGTCGCTCCCGTCACGGATCGGATTCCACAAGAGGAAGTCACCGGTGTGGTCGCCTTTACGCCAATTCAGCGACGGTTCCTCGGCGCGAAGCTGGCGGCGCGTCATCACTGGAACCAGGCGGTGATGCTCACGAACCGGCGCGGCTACCGGACGCCGGCGCTCCTGCAAACGGTCGCTGCGTTGATGCGGCATCACGACGGGTTGGGCTCGGTCTTGCGAATGGATGAGACAGGGATG
>DASYMY010000598.1:0-5510 GCA_036008825.1 Glaciihabitans sp. | reverse complement strand
GCGCCATCGGCCAAATACTGCCTCTTCCAAATGGGCACAGTTTGTTTGATCAACTCAACCAGCCTTTCGCAGGCGGCGAAAGCCTCAGCCCGATGCGCAGCCGAGACGGATGCCACCAACGCGACATCCCCAATGTCGAGCGACCCAATCCGATGGCCAGCCGCGACCCGCAGCCCGGTCTCTGCTGCCACACTCTCGCAGCATTCCCGCAAAAACCGCTCCGCCTCCGGATGGGCGGAGTAGTCGAGAGAGCTCACCGATTCGCCGTGATCATGATTGCGGATGACCCCACGAAAGGTCACAACAGCGCCACTGGTATCCGCACTAACAAAGTCTTCAAACTCGGCGGCGTTCAGTGGAATTTCGCTAACGGAGGCAAAAACCTCACTCATGGCGGCCACCCCCACTGATCTGGTCAACAAGATGCGTGAGGAGCCCGTCGAGCACACCCAGTCCGTCGGCAACACCACCGGGGGAGCCCGGAAGGTTCACAATCACGGTGCCCTGGTGGGTTCCCGCAAGACCTCGGCTGAGCGCGGCCGTTGGGGTGGTTTCAGCACCCTTGGCCCGGATGGCTTCGGCGACGCCGGGCAGCAACCGGTCAAGGAGCGGCGCTGTGGCCTCGGGGGTGACATCGGTGGGGCTGAGCCCGGTGCCTCCCGTGGTGAGAATCACGGCCGGATGGGTTGCAGCAAGTGCAGCGAGCTCAACGGCAACATCCCGATCGGCCACCACCGCAACAGTCTCCACGGTGTAGCCGTGATTGTGCAGCCAGGTTGCCATCACCGGCCCCGTGGTGTCTTCGCGTTTTCCAGCAGCCCCTTGAGTGGAGGCCACCAGCACAGCGGCGGTGTGCTGGCGGGGATTCGCCAGTGCGCGAGCTGCCGTGGCCTTGACTGCACCAGTGGCCTCAACGGAATCGCGTGTCCAGTGGCCACGCTTGCCGCCGGTTTTGTCCACCAACTGGATACCGTCGAGCACTGCGGCGGGGTCGACAGCTTTCACCATGTCGTGCAGAGTCAGGCCGGCAATAGCCACCGCGGTGAGCGCTTCCATTTCCACCCCGGTCTGGCCGGTCGTTTTGGCGGTCGCGGTGATGGTGATGGTGGTGTCAGAAAACTCGAAGTCGATTTTGACGGAACTCAGCGGAATCTGGTGACACAGCGGAATAAGTTCACTGGTCTTTTTCGCGCCAGCTATTCCGGCGATCCGGGCGGTCGCCAACACATCGGCCTTGGGCAAATTGTCTGCGCGCACCAGGCCAATGGTGTTTGGTTGCACGACCAGACGGCCGGTGGCGACAGCGGTGCGTGCCGTGACGGCTTTGTCGCCCACATCAACCATGCGGGCTCGGCCGTCCGAGTCGAGGTGGGTCAGTACCGCAGCGCTCTGCGTGTGATCGCTCAAGTTGTGATCGCTCATAGTTGCCAGGTCTCCACGGTGCTGCCTTCGTTTACATGCTCGGTGTCGGCGGGAATATCAATCAAAACATCCGATGCTGCCAGCTGCGCAACCAGGTGACTTCCCGGCCCCGCCACCAGCACAACATGGTTTTCACCATCGGTGTGCCCGCGGAGGAACTGCCGTTTTCCAACAACGGAGCGGATGTCACCCCGAAGGGTGCGGGCAACGGACTTCACCTGTGGCAGGCCCGCGTACTCGCGCAGAAGTGGCGCGACAAACACGGCGAACGAAATCTGTGTGCTCACCGGGTTGCCCGGGAAGCTCACCACGGGCACACCCTGAAACACGGCGGTGGTCTGCGGCCCTCCCGGTTGCATCGCAATATGCCCGATGCGTGCACCCAGCGGGCCCAGCACCTCGCGCACCACCTCGTAGTCGCCCTGGGAGATTCCGCCGGAAGTGAGGATCAGATCCGAGGCATCCGCTGCGGTCTCCAACGCCTGCCGCATCTGGTCGACGTCGTCGCTGACCCGCATTGCCACACTGACTTCGGCCCCGCACGAGGTAATGGCGGTGGTCAAAGCAATGTTGTTGGCGTCATACACCTGGCCGAGCACGGTGGGCTCTCCGGGGGCCACCAGCTCGGCGCCAGTGGTGATGACCGCGACCCTGAGGCGGCGGCGCACGCTCACGGTGGGAAGTCCCGCGGCAGCAAGCGACGCCAGGTGGCGAGGTGCGAGCAGGGTTGCCGCCGGCAACAGTTCGGTGCCGGCGAGGATGTCGCTGCCACGATCACGCACGTACTCGCCAACCGCCCGGGCACGGTGAATGTTGACGGTATCGCCGTCACCGGCGGTGGTGTCTTCAACGGGCACAACGCTGTCTGTGCCGTCCGGAACAACCGCTCCCGTCATAATCCTCACCGCGGTGCCTGCGAGAAGCGGCTCAGGGCTGCCGGGGCGGGCCGCGCTTTCGCCCACAATCGGCAGAGTGATGGGTACCTGGGTGAGATCGGCGGCTCGCACCGCGAATCCATCCATTTGGGAGTTGCGAAACAGGGGGAGGTCGACAGGGCTCGCGACGGCGTGGGAGGTGAGCCGACCGAGAGCGCTGGCGAGGGGAAGAACCTCGCAGCTGGTGTCATCCGCCGTGTCGGTTTTGGTGAAGGTATCGGTATCGGCGAATGGCAATGCCGGGGTGATTAGGGCGCGTACGTGGGCGAGGTGGTCGTCCACTGACACTGCGGCGTGGGTATGAGTCATTGGGGTCTCAGTACCGTTCGAGGGAGGGGTCAACAGAGCGTGAGTATGCGTCGATACCGCCAGCTAGGTGCTGGGCGGAGGTGAATCCGTGCCGCACCAGCATGTCGAGCGCGGTCGCCGAGCGAACCCCGTGATGGCAGTAGACAATGACCGGATCTTGTTGGTCGAGTCCGGTTGTGCCATCCTCAAGCGCGCGGTCGAGGGATCCCAAAGGAATCACCACCGCACCCGGCAGCGCCGCGATGGCTACCTCCCAGGGTTCGCGCACATCCAGCAGCGTCAGATGGGTAGTGCTCGCCGCCTCCAGCGTGTGGGCAAGCTCGCTGGGTGTGACTGTATCCGATAGCGTGGCGGCCACGGTGGCTTCGGAACCTGAGGCAGCCGAGGCGCTCTCTGGATTAGCGGCCGGGATACCGCAGAACAGGTCGTAGTCGATGAGTTCGGTGACGGGTGCTGCGGTGGGGTCAGCCGCGTAGCTCAGCTCCCGAAACCGGCCGGTCAACGCGTCGAATGTGGTCACCCTACCCAGCAGCGGCTCACCAATGCGGGTCAGGATTTTGATGGCCTCGGTGGCGAGGATCGACCCGATCACCGCACACACCGTGGGCAGCACCCCACCAATGGCGCAGGACAGGACAGTTCCCGGTGCCGGCGGTTCGGGGAACAGATCGCGGTACTGCGGACCGTGGCCTGCCCAACTCACCCCGGCCTGACCGGCATACTGCGAGACGGCACCCCACACCAGTGGCAGACCGCTGAGAGCCGCCGCGTCATTGGCGAGGTAACGGGTGGGGAAGTTGTCGCTGCCATCGATGATCAGATCAAACTGGCCAAAGAGATGCAGTGCGTTCGCGGCGGTCAGTCGTTCCGCAAACTCGATCACGGTGGTATCGGGGTTGAGGGCGCGCAAGCTCGCCGCGGCGGAGGAGACCTTGAGCGCACCGACATCCGCCGTTGAATGAATGTACTGGCGGTGAAGGTTGCTGGTCTCAACAATGTCGTCGTCGATGATGCCGATGGTGCCAACTCCGGCGGCCGCCAGCGGGGGTAACACCACACTGCCCAGACCCCCTGCACCAATCACCAGAACGCGGGCACGGGCGAGGGAACGTTGACCGTCAACACCAAAACCGGGCAGCGATAACTGCCTCGCGTACCGCGCGGCGGAAAACTCAGAAGAACTCTGCTGCATACACCCGATTCTCGCAGGTGCGCCAAGCGAATAAAGTTGAGACAAGAACGCACGACCGAGGGGGCTCCCATGCACACGAGGAACATCCTCCACAGCGGAGACGGTCCAATCCGTGCAGCCGCGTATTTGCCAGCCGACGAGCGTTCCATTTTTTGGGGCAGACTTCCCTGCGAAGCGGATGCCGCTGTGCTCGAGATCAACTCGGGCGACGAGGTCACGATCGACACTCTCAGCCACGAAGGCATTCACGAGGACCAGGGGCGTGACCCCGTTGCTTTCTTCGCCGGCTTTGGGGTCGACGCCGATCAGGTGCTTGATGATGCGGTGCGGCTGGCGGGCTCGAATTATCCGCGTGATCCTGGCGTCGACGGCCCACACGTGGTGACCGGCCCCATCGGGGTGCGTGGCGCGCAGCCGGGCGACCTGCTCAAAATCACGGTCATCGAACTGTTGCAGCGGGTGCCATACGGGATCATCTCGAACCGGCACGGCCGTGGCGCACTGCCGGGGGAGTACCCCCGCCAGGCCGGGACCGTCAGTGTGTTTGCCTCCGTCGCCGAGCGCGACGGCATTGAGGTTGGCACCATGCCACGAGTTGCCGGTGGGGAGCACAGTGTGCACTTTCCGCTTGCCCCGTTCCTCGGCATTATGGGTGTCGCCGTTGCCGGCACTGAACGCCCGCACTCGGTGCCGCCGGGTGCACACGGCGGCAACATCGACATCAACCTGTTGACCGTTGGCAGTGTGTTGTACCTGCCGGTTCAGGTGCCGGGCGCTCTTGCCTACATCGGTGACCCCCACTTTGCGCAGGGTGATGGCGAAGTGGCGTTGACCGCCATGGAAGCCTCCCTGCGGGCCACCCTGCGTTTTGAGGTAGTCACGGCAGCCGACGCAGAAGCCGAATTTGGCCAGCTCGTTGGTCCGCTCGTTGAAACGATTGATTTTCTGGTTCCCACCGGGATGAGCGAAGACCTCGACGAGGCAGTGCAGAGATGTGTGCGCGCCGCCATCGCGCTGCTGCAGGCCCGCTTTGGGATGGACCCCGAGCACGCGTACGCCTACCTCAGCGCCGCAACCGATTTCAACATCTCCCAGGTGGTTGACCTGGTCAAAGGCGTTCACGCCCGAATCCGTGTGGAGGATTTTTATGTCTGAGCCAACACAAGCTCCCGTGCAACTGCCAGCAGGGGTAAGCATGCCGCACGACCTCCTCGCCGCCTTCTGGGAGTACGAACGAGCCCTCATGGCCAACGCCCTTGAGGCCCTCGACCGCCTGTTTGCGCCAGGACCAGACACCCTGCGTGGTGACGCTGCCGGGCTGCTGCGCGGCCACAACACGATCAGCGCGTTTCGCATGGGACGCGGCGGATCGCCCGCCCGCACCATTGCCGAAGTTCATGTGCGCCCCCTGGGCGATGACGTGGCCGTGATTGTTGCGGTGACCGCTCCTGCCACCGGAGGACACGGACAGCAGACGCAGGTGTGGCGCCGTCTCGACACCGGGTGGGCAGTGGAAGTCGCCCACGTCAGCCTGCCGGCGCCCGCCATTAACAAATCAATCTGGCGCACCGTGGGCAGCCCCCTCGTTGCCGGTACTAACCACACCGCCCACGACGCGCACCCGGCCCACCACGGCGACCTCCCGCTCGACG
>DASYMY010000597.1:0-2197 GCA_036008825.1 Glaciihabitans sp. | reverse complement strand
GGCGGATTCGGCATCGCCTACACCAGCGTCGACAAAACAGTTCCCGTCGACGAACTGGCCGCCTCCTTCGCCGCCATCGTCGCCGAGGAAGCCGCCCGCTTAGGTGTTGCCGTTCCGGTTCTCGCCATCGAACCTGGCCGGGCGATCATCGGCAACGCCGGCTACACCCTGTATGAAGTGGGCACCATCAAAGATGTTCTGGTCACCGACGACGACTCGACGGGCGGTAGCATCCGCAAATATGTCAGCGTTGATGGCGGAATGAGCGACAACATTCGCCCCTCCCTCTACGGCGCCGACTACAGCGCACGCCTGGCTAACCGCACCTCCTCGGCCGAGCCAGCGTTGGTACGTGTTGCCGGAAAACACTGCGAAAGCGGCGACATTGTGGTGCACGCCGAATATTTGCCAGCGGATGTCACCCCCGGCGACCTTCTCGCCGTGCCGGCCACCGGTGCCTACTGCTGGTCAATGGCCAGCAACTACAACTACCTCACCCGCCCGCCCGTTGTTGCCGTCAAAGGTGGAGTGGCACGCATTTTGGTGCGCGGAGAAACTGAACACGACCTACTGCGTCGCGACGCAGGATTGGATGCATCATGATCGAGTACCGCAACCTGCGAATCGCGTTGCTCGGAGGTGGCAGTGTTGGCGCCCAAGTCGCCGCACTACTCACTCAGCACGGGGATGATTTGGCCAGCCGATCTGGAGCCGGCCTTGAGCTTATTGGTGTGGCCGTTCGGGACCTCGACGCCGAACGTACCCCCGAGATTCCCCGGCATCTGCTGACCACCGACGCGCAGTCCTTGATCCTCGGCGCTGACATTGTGATTGAGCTGATGGGCGGCATCGAGCCGGCCCGCAGCTACATTCTGCAGGCCATCAACTCGGGTGCTGACGTTATTACCGCCAACAAAGCGCTGCTGGCCACCCACGGCCCGGAACTGTTTGAGGCCGCCGAGCAGGTTGGCGCGCAGCTCTACTACGAAGCTGCCGTCGGCGGAGCGATCCCGATCATTCGTCCGCTGCGCGACAGCCTCGCGGGTGATCAGGTTGAGCGAATCCTCGGAATCGTGAACGGCACCACCAACTTCATCCTCGATTTGATGGACACCCAGGGGGAGAGCCTCGAATCCGCTCTGGCAACCGCCACCCAGCTCGGCTACGCCGAGGCGGACCCCACCGCTGACATCGAAGGCCACGACGCGGCACAAAAGGCGGCAATTCTGGCGAGCCTCGCGTTCCACACCGCCGTTCCGCTCGACGCCGTGTACCGCGAGGGCATTACGAGCATCACCCAGCAGGAAGTGGAATCCGCCCGAAAAAGCGGTTATGTCGTTAAGTTACTTGCAATCTGTGAGCGTCTGACCGACCCCGTTACTGGTGTTGTCGGTGTCAGCGCTCGTGTGCACCCCGCCCTGGTTCCGCTAGCGCACCCCCTGGCCTCCGTGCACGGCGCCAACAATGCCGTGTTCGTTGAAGCCGAAGCTGCTGGCAGTTTGATGTTCTATGGTGCGGGCGCTGGCGGCATCGAAACCGCTTCAGCCGTGCTGGGAGACGTTGTATCCGCTGCTCGCAGGCACGTTATTGGGGGACCGGGTGTCGCTGAATCCACCAAATCGAACCTGCCCGTTTTTCCCATTTCGAGTGTCACCACGCGTTACCAGATCACGCTCGCGGTAGTGGACGAACCCGGAGTACTGGCCCAAATTGCGAGCCTGTTCAGTGAGCACGGGGTCTCGGTTGAAGCGGTCGCGCAGTCCGTTGGTACCGACGGCTTCGATGTGGCAGGTACAGAGGACCCGGCGGCCACCGCTACCCTAGTCATTGGCACTCACGAGGCCTCCGAGGCCGATCTCGCCGCAACTGTCGCGGCGCTTCAATCCAGCACCGTCGTGAGCGCAGTGGTGTCCGTACTAAGAGTCGAGGGACTGTAATTGGCTAATCAATGGCGCGGAGTTCTCCGTGAATACGCTGACCGTCTGAACATCACTGACGCGACGCCCAGCGTCACCCTGGGTGAGGGTGGAACACCGCTGATTCCAGCGCCCGCACTGTCGGCTCGCACCGGAGCTCGGGTCTACGTCAAATTTGAGGGAATGAACCCCACCGGGTCGTTCAAGGACCGTGGAATGACGATGGCCATCTCCAAAGCGGTCGAGCACGGTGCCAAAGCCGTTATCTGCGCCTCCACCGG
>DASYMY010000596.1:0-5802 GCA_036008825.1 Glaciihabitans sp. | reverse complement strand
GTTGGCGGGTTGGAACTGCTGCATGATGGCTTCTTGCACCTGACGCTGGCGTTCCATCCGTTCGTAGTCCGTAGTTTCGTAGCGAGAGCGGGCGTACCAGAGCGCGGTGCCACCGTCCATGTGCTGCTCCCCCGCCTGCAGGGTGAAGTACGGTTCCGTCGCTTCGATGGGGGCAATGTTGATGCGGTTCGGGACGTCGATGGTGACCCCACCGAGGGAGTCGACAAGGTCGGCGAAGCCCTGCATGTCGATCACCACAAAGTATTGAATGGTGAGCCCGGTAACGCCGGCGACAGCGTCGCGGGTGGCCTCGATGCCGGGTGCGCTTCCCGCGGCTTCGGCGTCGGGATACAGCTCGGGGTGATCTTCACCGTAGGTGTAGAGGTAGTTGATGAGGCACTCGTCACCGCAGTCATACCCGTCCGGGAATGGCTCCCAGAGCGGTGAGTCCTCGGGGAAGATGGCCCGTTCGAAGTTACGGGGAATACCAATCATTGTTGTGGCGCCGGTTTCGGCGTCGACGCTGACTACGGAGATGCTGTCGGGGCGCATTCCGAGCCGGTCGGGGCCAGCGTCACCGCCCAAAAGCATGATGTTGTACTGGCCATCAACCGGATCCTGCATGTCCCCACTGGAGAACAAATCCCCGAGGGTGGAGCGGGTGACACCGGTGAGCATGGCAGCGTATCCGGCGGTGCCAGCGGTGAAGGCCAGAATGACCACTGCGACGCCGGCAATAAACGGGCGCGCTTTGGGGCGCGCACGCACGAGCCGGGTCAGTCGCAGGGTATCGAGAGTAAGAACAACCCACAGAATGGCGTAAAGAACCAGCGCAATCTGCAAAATTGTCAGCGCCACCGTGTTGGTGGCGACGCCGTAGACCAGGCGCGGGGAAAGAAAGTACACAATCCCGGCAAGGATCGCGACACCCCAGAGGGTGAAAGTGGTGCGAACAGCGAAGCGCCCAAGCTTGCGGGATCCGGCCAGCAGCTGAGCCGACCCGGGAATGAGAACGTTGAGCCCGACCAGCCACCAGGCGCGGCGGGTCATGGTGCCCGGGGACCCCACATCGGGGTTACGCACGGGCGTGCCAATGCTGGGCGCGCTCACCGCGGTGACACTACCGGTGCCGACTCGACCAATGAAGCTTTCAGCGCGGAGTTCTTCTGCTCAACCAGTTCCTCGAGGGAGGAGGCGAATTCGGCGAGAGCCGTCGCGAGTGTGGCATCCGCTATGGAAAGCATTCGAATGGCGAGCAATCCGGCGTTGCGGGCCCCACCGATGGAGACGGTGGCGACGGGCACACCGGCTGGCATCTGCACGATCGACAGCAGCGAGTCGAGGCCGTCGAGACGGGACAGCGGCACGGGCACACCAATGACTGGCAGGGTGGTGACGGCGGCGAGCATTCCGGGCAGGTGGGCTGCTCCCCCTGCACCGGCGATGATCACACCGATGCCGCGACCGGCAGCGGCGCGACCGTAATCGATCATCTTCTGGGGGGTCCGGTGGGCGGAGAGAACCTCAACCTCACACTCGACTCCGAACTCGGCGAGCGCCGCTTGGGCATCACGCATAACGGACCAGTCAGAGTCTGATCCCATAACAACAGCTACGCGGGGTGAGGGCATGGGTTCCATGGTAAACGGGGCTACCCGATGCTTCGCACCAGGGCGCGTGCGGATCTACTGGGTATCAATCGAAAAAGGCGGCCATGGCGCGCGCCTGGTAGACCACTTCATCCAGGTCATCACCGATGGCGGTGACGTGGCCAACCTTGCGGCCTGGCCGGGATTCTTTGGCGTAGGAGTGCACCTTGACGGTGGGCTGCTCGGCGAGCGCGAGAGCGTAACGGTCTGTCATGTCTTCTCCGGCGGGCCCGCCCAACACGTTGACCATCACACTAAATTCACGGTGACTGCTCGTTGCTCCCAGAGGAAGATCGAGTACCGCACGCAGGTGCTGTTCGAACTGGCTGGTGCGGCTTCCGTCGATGGTCCAGTGCCCACTGTTGTGGGGGCGCATGGCCAGTTCGTTGATCAAAAGGCGGTCGTCGGTGGTTTCGAACAACTCAACGGCGAGCACTCCGGTGACGTCGAGGCCTTCGGCGACGGCGGTGGCAATGTCGCAGGCCACGTCGGCGGTGCGTCCTGCAGCTCCGGGGGCGGGGGCGAGCACCTCGGCGCAGACCCCGTCTTCCTGCACGGTTTGGGCGAGCGGCCAGACACCGATCTCGCCAGAGGGGCGGCGGGCCACCAGCTGAGCGAGTTCGCGCCGGAAGTCCACTAGCTCTTCGGCGAGCAGCACCCCGTGGGCGGCAAACCAGTCGTCGGCCTCATTGGCCGCACGCACAATACGCACCCCTTTACCGTCGTATCCACCCTTGGGGGTTTTCACAACGGCCGCTCCGCCGTTCGCGGCGAGGAAAGCACCCAATTCATCGGCGTTCTCGACGCGCGCCCACTCGGGCACCGGCAAACCGAGTGCCGCCAGACGCTCTCGCATCACCAGCTTGTCTTGTGCAACTGCGAGCGCGTGCGGGCCCGGTCGCACCGCAACGCCCGCGTCGACGAGCGCGGCAAGCACATCCTGGGGCACATGTTCGTGATCGAAGGTGATGACGTCGACACCCTGTGCAAATTGAAGGACATCCGCCGCTTTGGTGTAGTCGCCGACCTGAGTTGCTGCCAATCCGGCAGAATCTCCTTCGTTTTCGACAAGCACACGGATTTCGATCCCGAGGGCTACAGCGGCGGGGATCATCATCCGGGCGAGCTGTCCGCCACCAATCACACCAACAGTTAATGACATTTCGTACACTCCGTTAGATTCGCACGGCTGCCTCCGAGGGATCCCCTCGACGGTGCAGTTAGACTGCTCGGCGCCACGACACTATCTTTCCCTATCAACCAGGCGGATGCATGCGCTTACTCTTCGCTCAACTGGCCCGATTCGGGGCAGTGGGGGCCATCGGGCTCGTGGTTGACGTCACAATTTTTAACGTTCTGCGCCTCACGGTACTCGCGCCGGAATCGGTAGAACACGGCCCGTTCTGGGCCAAAGTGATCTCCACCAGCGTCGCAATTCTGGTCAACTACATTGGTAACCGGTACTGGACGTTCGGCGCGTGGCGCCGCCGTCGCGCTTGGCGCGAAAGCCTCGAGTTCATTTTGGTATCCATCGGCGGGATGCTGATTGGCCTCGGTTGCCTGTGGGTTTCCCGCGAAGTTCTCGGCTACACCTCGCTGCTCGCCGACAACATCTCCTCAAACGTGATCGGCCTCGGCCTGGGCACCGCCTTCCGCTTTGCCCTCTACCGCCTCTGGGTGTTCAACCCCAACCGCCACCAGGACAACAACACAACCGCAACCGCAACCGCGAATACGACAACGGCGGATGCCTCCAGCGCGGCATCCCCACTCGAAGCAGCTCGCCGCTAACGGGCTGACCGTCGAAGTCACAACACCCGCGCAGAAAAGAACCATGACCCCCGAGCCGAAAACCTGCCGCTCCTGCGGCAGGGAGATCACCTGGCGTAAAAAATGGGAAAACAACTGGGACGAGGTTGTTTATTGCAGCGCGGCCTGCCGCAGCCGCAAGATCTCGGCAACCGACCTCAAGCTGGAAGAAACTATCCGCAGCCTTCTCGCCGCACGGGCCGCCACCTCAACTATTTGCCCGTCTGATGCCGCTCGCGCGGTATCTCCAGATGGGTGGCGGGAGCTGATGGAGCCGGCCCGCCGTGCAGCGCGTCGGATGGTCGACGCGGGCGAGGTAGACATCACGCAGGGTGGGAAAGTTGTTAATCCATCCACCGCGAAAGGGCCCATCCGAATTCGTCGGCGGCCCAACAATGGCGCCAAGTAGCGCCGCCGGTCTCGACTAGCGGGTACCGAACTTCGTCGTTTCGTCGGACGGACGAGACGCCTCCTGCTGACGACGGGTCGACACCAGGTTCTGGTTGCTGTCCATCAGATCGTGCAGAACCGACTGCACTAGGTCAGCTCGCGGCACGTCGCGAAGTACAACGGGATGGTCGAGTCCAGTGTTGATCTCGACGTTGCCGCTGTGAAACAGAGCTTGCAGCGCATTCTTGCGGACGGTGACGTCGTACCCGCGGGAGTGCAACAGCTCCTGCCGGGTTCGCACGAAAAGGCCCCTGCGCAGAACAATCCTGCGGGTGGTAATGGTGTACCGCACCGACAGCCAGGCCAAAAAGGGAAGCAAACAGAGCAGAAAGATTAGTGCCAGTGCTACGCCGACAACGGCCCAGTTCTGCCAGACATCCGCAAATGTTCCGGTGAAATAGCCGCATGCGGCCGCAATAACTATGAGGACTATCGCTGGCCAGAACAGTGCACGCGCGTTGGGCCGGAGATGGGCGACTAGGCGTTCAGCCTCGGGGCTCGTAGGTCCGGTCTCGTCTGACATGGTTCATTCATACCGCAGATGGGTCACGTCGCCGGCGGCGACAGCCTGAACTGTGGCATCCGCTGAGTTCTTTACCAGGAGGCGACCAGCCGAATCGAGCCCAGTTGCGACCCCGGTGAGCGTTCCTCCGCCCGGCAATTCGACCCGAACTTGCTGCCCGATGGAGCTGCACTCGGCGCTTACAGCGGCAAGCAATCCGCTGCGACGTGCATCACCGTTGTGGCTCAGGTAGTCGGAGTAGAGGGCGCGTAATTCGGTGAGGTATCCGGCTAGAACAGCGTCGGCGAGTTCGTCGCCTATGAGGGTTGCGCCCTCCAACCCAAGGGAGGTTGAGACGGGGGTGGGTAAGTTGTCGGCGGGGATCGACAGGTTCACGCCGGAGCCCATCACCACACCGTCGGCGGTGGGCAACAGTTCAGCGAGAAGCCCGCAGACCTTTTTGCCATCCACCAGTACGTCGTTGGGCCACTTCAGGCTGACACGGTGGTCGGGAACCAGGTTCGCGACGGTGCGGGTCATGGCGAGCCCGGCCAGCAGTGGCAACCAGCCGAAAGCGTCGAGGGTGAGCGGCTGCCCGGACGGTGCTGTGGGGCGCAGCAGCACAGAGACCGCGAGGCACTGCCCGGCGGGGGCACTCCACACCCGGCCCATCCGGCCGCGACCCTGGGTTTGGTCGAGGGTGACAACGGCCGTGAACTCCGGGGAAGTTGCTGCAATAGCGCGCAGATCGTCGTTGGTGGAAGGAGTCTGCTCCAGCACCGTGAGGGAAGCAACTTCGGAACTACGCGGAAAACTCATTCCCCCAGGATGCCATCCGCGCACCTGCAAGCGCTGACCCGTTTCTTTGTGCGAGTCCTCCAATACTCTCGGACGCCTGTTGCTCGGTAGAGTGAACCGATGACTGCCGACGACCGCCCCACTCCGGACCTTTCCACCACGGCCGGCAAGCTCGCCGACCTCAAACTGCGGTACCACGAGGCGGTGACAGCTAGCGGCGAAGCGGCCATTGAGAAGCAGCACGCGAAGGGCAAAAAAACTGCCCGCGAGCGCATCGAACAGCTTCTCGACCACGGTTCCTTTGTGGAGATCGACGAATTCGTTCGGCACCGTACCCACGCGTTTGGTATGGAAAAGAAGCGCCCGTACGGTGACGCAGTAGTCACCGGCACCGGCACCATTCACGGCCGTCAGGTCGCGGTGTACGCGCAGGACTTCACCATTTTCGGCGGCTCGCTCGGCGAGGTCGCCGGTGAAAAGATCATCAAGATTATGGACCTAGCGCTCAAAACTGGCGTTCCCATCATCGGAATGCTCGACTCCGGTGGAGCTCGAATTCAGGAGGGTGTTGTTGCCCTCGGTAAGTACGGCGAG
>DASYMY010000595.1:0-4996 GCA_036008825.1 Glaciihabitans sp. | reverse complement strand
CCGCGTCCGCCGTAGACCAGCGGCAGTTCAACATTCGCCACGGCAGACATCCGCGGTTCAAGGTTGAATGACTGAAAAATGAAGCCGATCTCGGTGTTGCGGATGCGGGCGAGCTGGCCTTCGTCCATGGTGCTGACGTCGTTTCCGGCAAGGGAGTAGGTGCCAGACGAGGCGATGTCGAGGCAACCGAGAAGGTTCATCAGGGTCGACTTTCCTGACCCAGACGGACCCATGATGGCCACGTAGTCGCCACCGTGCACGGCCAGGTTAATGCCGCGGAGGGCGTGTACCGCTGCGTCTCCCGAACCGTATACCTGGTGGATGTCGCGGAGCTCGAGTACCGGAGAGGAGCTGTCCGGCATCACTGTGTGCCGCCAGGGAACCCGCCACTGGGCATGGTGCCGCCGCCGGGGAAGGTGCCGGATTCCATGCCGCCGCGTTCGGTGCTTTCTGTCGCTGCCTCGTCGGTAGCTGCAACCTCGCCGAGCACAACGGTCTGTCCGGCTTCAAGGCCGGAGAGGATCTCGGTGCCCTCGTCGCCGACCACACCAAGCTCGACCGTGACGGTGCTGGTGGTCTCCTCATCGTCGATCACATCAACGGTTGAGGTGCCGTCGGTGGCTGCGGTGATGGCGGCGCTGGGAACGTAGAGCGCGTCCTCGGCGGACGCAACCGTGGTGATGGCCGCCTCAGCGGTCTGGCCGAGACGCAGTCCTTCGGGGATTTCGCTCAGGGTGATGGTTGTCGCGTATGTAACCACCGAGTTGGTGGCCGTTGCGGTGGGGGAGACCGCGGTGACGGTCGCGGCCGCGGTGACATCCTCAAGCGCCGGGAAGATGACCGTCGCGGCCTGGCCAACGGCCACGGCGGCGATATCGGCCTCGGCAATGTTGGCGGTTACCGTATAGGCGGAGACATCCGCAATGGTGACAAAGCCTGAAGATGTGGTGGTCGCGGTGTCGGTACCGGTGGCGGCTGAACTGCTGGAGGAGGCGGATGTGGTGTCGCCGACCGCGTTGTTGATAGCAACAACCATGCCGCTGATCGGAGCGGTGAGGGTGGTTGCGGCAACGGCAGCCTCGGCTTCGGTCACCGCGTCGGTTGCCGTTTCGACCTTGTCTTCTGCGGAGCTCACGGCGGATTCGGCACTGCTTGAATCCTGAGTCGCATCCGCTGAAGCCACAGCGTCTTCCGCGTCGGAGAGTTCCTCCTGCGCATCGGCGAGATCGTTGTAGGCGTCGGTGCGGGCCTCGACCAGGTCGTCGGAGTTGACCGTTCCCAGCGTGTCACCGGCGGTCACGGTCTGGCCGAGCGCCACGTTGACGGAGGCAATCGTGCCGGAGACCTCAAAGGCGGCGCTCACCTGCCCGACGGCCGCAATGGAGCCGCTGGCGGTGATTGTGCTGCTCACCACCCCCTGCTGCACGGTTCCGGTGAGTTGGGTGGCAGTAGCACTGGCAGTGGTGATCGGGTTCGCAACGAAGTACACGCCGACCGCTGCCGCGACGATCACCGCTGCCAGCGTGCTGTTGATGACAAGGGGGCGAGAAAGTTTCATGGTTGAAGGATCAGGGCTGTTCCTATGCGCACCGTAGGGCGATTCTGACAAGAACCTGTGAACCTTGACGGCCCGTGGTTATGCTCGAAGGGTGAGCAATGACGCGCAACAACAATCCGGATCTCCCCGGTTTGACCCCCGGTTCAGCCCCGAGTTCCAGCCGGGATACACCGGCACGGATTCTGCGCCCCCGTCATCTGCCCCCACTGGCACCACACCCGCTCGCACCACGCAGACTCCCACAACGCAGACACTCACCCCACAGACTCGCGCCACACTTCACCAAGCGGATGCCTCGCGCCCATCTGCTCCCGCGCCGTCCGCCTCGCCTTCCGCGTCCGCGTCGGCCCCGCCCTCGCGCACCACGGCCGAGCCGCTCTCACCACCGGCCTCCCTCGCCCCGCCGGTATCTCTGCTCGAGCCCGACGCAGGCAGCGCCCCCGCAGACGGGCGCAGTGTGGCGGCCCGAGTGCTTATCGCTCACGCCCGCAACCCCTTTGTTATCGCGCTCGCCGCGGTGGCCGTGCTCAGCGGGGGTGTTGGGCTGTGGGCATACTCAACCGCATACGAGCGCTACTCCAACGGCAACATATTCACCAGCCAAGCGGACTATGTGGCGTGGGAATTAATGATGCGCTACGCGCCACTGTGCGGATTCTTTGGGGTAGCCATTCTGGTGGGGCTGCTGTTCTCCCTCGCCCGAGCAAGCTTCGCGACAACCCCGTCCCCCGACGCGTAAAAAGAAACGGGCTGACCACTATCAAAGCGTTTCCGGAGGTGTCAACCCCTGGGTGTCTCACAACGGTCGTCGTAGCGTCGCGTGTGAACGATCAAACCAAACGTTAGACGTAAAGAGGTAAATCTCATGACTGTTGCTCGCGACCTAATGACGCCAGACCCGCAGTGTGTTGGGGAGAACGACACACTTGTTGAAGCAGCAAAGCTGCTGCGCGACCTTGACATTGGGGCCATGCCAATCTGTGGTGAAGACGGCCGACTAAAAGGCATGCTTACCGACCGAGACATTGTTGTGAAATGTCTTGCCGAGGGCGGCGACCCCAGCACGGCCGTTGCGGGAAGCCTTGGCGAGGGCAAGCCGGTCACCATCGGGGCCGACGACGACATTCGCGAAGCCCTGCAAACCATGCAAGACGCGCAGGTGCGCCGACTTCCCGTCATTGACGGTCACAAACTGGTTGGCATCATCAGCCAGGCCGATATCGCTCGCTCACTTTCGGCAACGGAGACCGGCGAAACGGTCGAAGAAATATCGGAGTAGTCGCAACGATGCCTGCCTCTGAGGAAATGCCCTCCACCATTGCGCGCTCTCCCGAGCATGCACAAGCAATTTGGACAAAAGCGCACAATTCGGCCGTGGAGAGTTACGGCGAAGGTGAGCGCGCGCACCGCACGGCCTTTGCCGCGCTGAAGCACGAGTACGAAAAGGTGGGGGATCACTGGGAGAAGAAAGAGCAGTCGGGACCCTCCGATGCTCACAGCGCTGGAGGGCGCTCCGCTCCCGAGGAAACCGAGGAAGGGGTCAACGCGAACGCGTCCAAAAGCCACCTTTTGGACGTGGCACGTCGCCTGGATATCAGCGGGCGTTCCTCGATGACGAAGGACGAACTGGTTGAGGCCATCAAGCGCGAGAATCGACGGGAAACGGCGCGAAGCCGGTAACCCGCGCATCTGGCATCCGCTATTGAATATCGCTGAGGCTCTGCGATAGGTTTCATTTATGGAAAGTGATAGCCGCCCGTCGACCGATTCACATGAAGATCTCCGTGAGCGAGCCGGTGTTGTGAATCGTTCGACGGTCGCAACTGTGCGCGACGCCAGCGGCCTCAGTTGGTGGGCGATCATCCTGGTGAGTGTGCTGAACACCGCGATGGCGTGGGTGCTGCTGTTGATCATCCAAGAGGAGATGCTTCTGCTGCTGTGGGTGGCGCTTCTTGTGCCGCTTGCCGCGCCGCTCGTGGTGAAGCTCACCTCGCGAATGGTTCAACGCAAACACGGTGTTGCTCCGTTGGAGGCGCGGCAGCCGCCTGAGCTCAAAAGGCTCGAAATTCGTTTGGCTCTTCTGAGCCTCCCCTTTGAGCTGGTCATCTTTGTGCTGGCCGCTGTGGCTCCTGTGGAGGTTGCACTTCCGGTCACGTTTGTCGCATCCGTCGTTGTATTCGCTCTGATCTGGAGTGCGTATGCGCGCAAGGCTCGCACGATTGATTCTGCTGTCGCGTGAGCGGTTCGGGGTTGGATCCGGTCATTCATCCGGTGAAACGTCTGGCGGCGATGTCAATCCTCGCGAACTCTCAGAGCGCCGAGTATTCCTACCTGCTGGTGAAGCTAGAGCTGAGTGAGTCGGATCTGTCGAAGCAGATGAAGGCACTCGTAGACGCGGGGTATGTACACTCCAGAAAAACGGGCATTGGCCGCGGAGGCTCAACAATATTCGCCATCACTGCCGCCGGACGTGCGGCATACACGGCATATCTGGCGCAGCTGCGGCGGCTTCTCGGCGGTCAGTGACCTGTTGCGCCCTGCGAGGACTATTCGGGCCTTGGCGCGGTGGAGTCGCGAACAATAAGTTTCGAGGCCAGCCGAACGGTGGGACTGGCTACTTCATCGCCGCCGGCGAGCATCAGCAGAAGTCGGGTTGCCTCAGCGGCCATGCTCGCGAGGGGCTGCTGCACCGTGGTGAGCTGCGGAGAAACCCAACGGCAGAGGTCGACGTCGTCGAAGCCCACCACGGAGAGGTCCTCAGGGATGCGCAGTCCACGCTCTCGCGCGGCGAGGTAGACGCCGTAGGCCTGCTCGTCGGAGCCACTGATGATGGCGGTCGGGCGGTTCGGCAGATCCAGAAGCTCACCACCAAATTTGGTGCCACCGCCAATGAGTGAGTCGCCGTAGCGGACCAGCTCGCTGTCCGAGGCGATCTGCGCACGGCCCAGCGCTGAGGTGTATCCGTCGAGGCGGTCTTGGTGGCATTCGAGGGACATCGGGCCGGTGATAAAACCGATCCGGTTATGGCCGAGGGCAAGAAGGTGTTCCGTTGCTTCCCGGCCGCCCACCCAGTCGGTCGCCGAAACGGTGACAAAGGATTCGGTGTCGGAACCGATCGGATCAATGGCGACAATCGGCACCTGTAGGTGGGAGAGCTCGTCTCTCGCGTGAGGGGCCAGCTCTGACACAACAAGAACGATGCCGTCGGTTCCGCGCGACTTGATGCGCTCAATCCAGTCTGAAGTTCGAGCGCTGCTTTCGTTGGTGACGTTCAACACCAAATCTGCACCCGCTCGTGAAGCTTCGGCTTGCGCTCCTCGCAAAAGCTCGGTTGCCCACTGAGTTTCAAGGCTCGAGATAACGAAATCGAAGAGCGGAGCCCCGCGTCGGGTTTTGTTGCGACGTGAGTAGCCATGATCCTCGATCAGCCGCTCGATT
>DASYMY010000594.1:0-7783 GCA_036008825.1 Glaciihabitans sp. | reverse complement strand
CGGGGGATTCGTAAGAGCCTTCCGCGGTGTAGTCGCCGTCTGCGTAGACACTCTCGCCGGAGCTCGAGCCGGTATCTGTGCCGGTGTCCGTGGTGCTCTCGGTGGTGTCGGTGGAGTCTGTTCCAGTGTTGCTGTCGGCGGCGGTATCGGCTGCGGCGCACCCGGCAAGGGAGCCGATGAGGGTGAACGAAGCCAGGGCGCCAAAGGTGTACTTATTGCGGAGCTGGGGTGTCATGGGGGTCCTCGTTCTCAGGTCGACAAGTCAGATAGCGAATTTAGTTGTCGTTACAAGAGTCCAGTCTCCCTGGTTTCCTGTGGAGAACCTTGGAACCAACTGGGATCACATGGTGAGAAGCACTTTTCCAATGTGATCGCCCGAGTCGAAGTACTCGTGTGCGGCCACAATGTCCTCCAGCGCGAAGGTGCGATCTACCAAAATTCTGACCTCACCTGCAGTAATGAGCGGCCACACTCTCTCGCGCAATTCCCGCAGAATCGCACCCTTTTGTTCCGGGGAGCGTGAGCGTAAAAATGCGCCAGTAACGGATGCCCGTTTGGCCGCGAGCTCTGCCAAATTGAGCTCGGCGGTGGTGCCACCCTGCATACCAATAACTACAAGCCGGCCGTCTTCACCAAGGGCGGCAATGTTTTTGGCGAGGTAGGCACCACCCACCACATCGAGGATGACGTCAACACCCCTGCCGTCAGTGGCTGAAATCGCCTCGGCGACAAAGTCTTGGTCGCGATAGTTGATGAGGATCTCTGCGCCGAGGCCCGCGGCCACCTTGAGTTTCTCCGCCGATCCCGCCGTCACCGCCACCCGGGCGCCCAGCGCCTTGGCCAGTTGAATGGCCATGGTGCCAATCCCGCCAGAGGCTCCGTGGATCAGCACCGTCTCACCCGCACTGAGGTGTGCGGTCATAAAAAGGTTGGAGTACACGGTTGCGGCGACCTCAATGATTCCCGCAGCCGTCACCAGGTCAACACCGTCGGGCAGTGGCACCACCTGCAACGCGGGCACCGCCACCTGCTGGGCGTACCCACCGCCAGCAACCAGGGCAATCACTTCGTCGCCAACCTTCACCTCGGTGACGCCGGTGCCCACCTCGCGCACCACACCGGATACCTCGTAACCGAGGATGGGGGAGGCCGCGTACCCGGCCTGGCTGCCTTCGCGCTGCACAATGTCACCACGATTGAGCCCGGCGGCTGCCACCTGAATGACCACCTGGCCGGCCGAGGGGGAGAGGTCGGGGAGATTGCGAATCTCCATTACTTCTGGTCCGCCCGCACGCGTAACAACAGCTGCCTTCATACCGGTATCTCCCAATAAACGCGCTGGCGCTCAATGGTCACGGCGCCGCTGTGATGGACGCAGTCGCCGTCCAGAACCGATCCTAGTTCGCGGGGTACGCGCTACCCTTCAGCAGTCGAGCTAGATGGGCTGCGTTTGCAGCGAGTCCCTTGGTAGCCGTTGCAGTGGCCTCGGGGGTTTCGTCGAGGTCGTTGTAGTTCGTGGTGTGCATGGCTTCGCCGTTCCAATAGGTGCCACCCTGTGCTGGAATCGTGTACCCCACATCGTTTAGTGCCTGGTACATCTCCGCGGTGATGTGATGCGCGCCATCTTCGTTGCCAACAACACCCACAACAGCCACTTTGTCGTACAGCTCCGGGCGGCCGGCGGAGTCCATCTCCGAAAGCTCTGCATCCAAACGTTCCAGCACACGTTGCGCGATGCTGGACGACTGGCCCATCCAGACCGGTGTGGAAATTACCAGAATGTCAGCGGCGAGGATTTGTTGGCGGATGCCCGGCCACTGATCACCGTTGCCCATATCCGTTTTG
Source organism: Glaciihabitans sp. (assembly GCA_036008825.1). GTDB lineage: Bacteria > Actinomycetota > Actinomycetes > Actinomycetales > Microbacteriaceae > Glaciihabitans. The sequence continues at coordinate 5,938 of DASYMY010000594.1, read as the reverse complement.
ACTCCGGGCTTAACATCAAAATCGACAACCCGAATACTTGAACCAGTGACCCCATGGGTCGCCAATTCGTCAAGAATTTGGGAGGCCATCAGCTCGCTGCTCGATGATTCGGGCGACGGGGTCAGCGTGCAGACAAGAGCAATAGCGGTCAGGGGTGCGACATTGGTATCCATACCTCGACTGTTCTCTTATAATCTGAGAGATTCCCGAATGTATACCGCTCGCGGGCGTTCAGTTCCTAGCGCGGAGGCTACGCACCAGAACTTGTGCCGCGAGCGTTGTACACCAGAACGTCGGCGTCACCGTAAGAACGGAATACGGCGAGGGCAGCGTCTCTGCCAATGTTCTGGGTCACGGTGATGCCACGAGCCTCAAACTGTTCTGCCCAATCGGCAACCATGGGGCCTTCGTCGAAACCAGAGAGCTCTTCCAACTCTGGACCGGAGCCGGCCACAACCAGGTGCTTCACTCCAGACCACATGGTGGCGCCGTAACACATCACGCAGGGGCGCCAATTGACGACCAGTTCCAGTTCGCGGTCGGCGCCGAGGTCCCAGTTGCCGATGTTTGCCTGCGCAAGAGATATCGCGGTCACTTCGGCGTGTTGAGAGGACAGGCCGGAGCTGAGCACGACGTTCACCCCGAGCGACACAATTTCGCCGGAGTTGTGGTCAACAATGATCGCCGCGAACGGTCCACCGTTGCCCTCACGCCAGTTGCGGTCGGCGAGGTAGTTGACCAGCTCCATACGCTCCTCGAGAGTGACACGGGGAGTGGACAGTTCATTCAGCTCGCTGCGCAACCACTCGGGTAGTTCGACGGTGACGGTACTACTGAGCTGCTGTGACATTGTGTTCCTCACTGATTAGATTTCCCGCTGCCCAGACACCGGTGACGGTGAATGAGGAGTCCATAACAACTGCGTCGGCGGCGAAGCCGGCAGCTAACAGGCCGTATTGATGAGCCAGCCCCAGCGCTTTCGCTGGGGTGAGCGTGACCGCCTCGACGGCGGCGACCGGGTCAAGGTGGCAGGCAGTGATGGCCAAATGCACCGCTTGGTCCTGCAACAGGGTGGACCCGGCAATAGTTGTTGTTCCGCGCAGCATGGCTATTCCGTCGCGCACTGCAACATTGAGGGAGCCCATCCGGTAGTCCCCATCCGTGGATCCCGCCGCGGCCATAGCGTCCGTGACTAGGGCAACTCGGCCAGGGGCCGAGCGGAAGGCCAGCGCAGCCACATCGGGGTGAACATGGTGGCCGTCGAGGATCAACTCGATGGTCACGCGCTCATCCTCGAAGGCGGCAATGATCGGCCCGGGGGCTCGGTGGTGAATGCCGGGCATGGCATTGAAGGCGTGGGTGAGGATGGTCGCGCCGCGGTCAAAAGCGCTGCGAGCCATCTCAAAATCGCTCTCGCTGTGGCCAACCGCGACAACAACGCCCGCAGCGACGAGAACGTCAATGGCCTCCATCGCTCCGGGCAGTTCCGGGGCAATGGTGATGTGGCGCAGAGTGGACCCGGCCGCTTCCAGGAGCTCGTCAACGTGCAGAGGATCCGGATGACGCAGGTACTCCGCGTTGTGGGCACCGCGGCGGTGGGGTGCGAGGAAGGGGCCCTCAAGGTGTGAGCCAAGAATGAGCGGGTCTTCGCGAGTGAGTTCGGCGATCTGGGCCAAGCTGGTGCGCAGGTCAGCGAGCGGGTTCGCGACGAGGCTGAGTACCGAGCGGGTGGTGCCGTGCGCGCGGTGGCAGCGCAGCGCGGCGCGGATATCGTCGGGGCCATCATCGAACGAGTAACCCCCACCGCCGTGACCGTGCAAGTCGATGAACCCAGGAGTCAACCACTGCCCGGCAACGTCTACCGAGTGTGCGGCCTTGGGGTGCGCACCAGTGCCGGTCGCGACGATGAGGTCACCGTTGATGTGCATCCAGAAGTCGTCGACGATGCCCGCTGCGTCAAGCTTGCGGGCACCAAAAAACACCGTTCCAGTCACGGGGCCGGAATCTGCAGTCATCGTAAGGCGTCCCGTCGTTGTCGTGAACTATTTGAAGATGATGGTGCGGGTGTGGTCGAGCAGGACCCGGTCTTCGGCGAACCACTTCACGGCCTGGGTGAGAGTGCGCGACTCCTCGTCCTGTCCAATGGCGACCAATTCTGACGGAGTGCGGGAGTGGTCAACTCGCACCACGTTTTGCTCGATGATTGGTCCCTCATCGAGATCACTCGTCACAAAGTGGGCGGTTGCCCCGATCAGTTTCACCCCACGAGCGTGGGCCTGTTTATAAGGGTTCGCGCCCTTAAAGCCGGGCAAGAACGAGTGGTGAATGTTGATCAGCCGGCCCTCAAGCGCCGCGCACAGTTCTGGCGAGATGATCTGCATGTACCGGGCAAGCACAACCAGCTCGATGTCGTTCTCTTCGACGACCTCAAGAACGCGACGTTCGAACTCGGCTTTCTGTTCCGCACTGGTGACCGGCTTCGCCTCAAACGGCACCCCGTAGAACGCGGCGAGGGAGCCCAGGTCGGGATGGTTGCTCATCACCAGAGGAATATCAACGGACAGTTGGCCCGCGCGCTGGCGGTAGAGGAGGTCGTTCAGGCAGTGACCCGCTTTTGATACCAAAACCAGGGTGCGCAGTGGGCGGCCCACAATATCCAACCGCCAGGTCATCGAGTACCGCTCGGTAATGGGCGCAAGGGCTGCCTCGAAGAACTCACGCGGCACGGTTGCTTCGACCTGCAGGCGCATAAAAAAGGTGCCGGTGTCATCACTCGAGAACTGCTGAGACTCGGTGATATTGCCGTTCGCCTCCACAATAGCGCCGCTGATGGCGTGCACAATTCCGGGTTTGTCTTGGCAGACGAGGGTGAGGATCCAGTGGGTCGAAACGTCAGTCACGACACAAGAGTATTGCCCCGGGTACTCTGGAAGAGACCTCGCGCAAGTCAGCGTTGTCCCGCGGGCGGCGCACGCACCACAGGAACTGAAACGGAACCCGGCTGTTATGGGCGCCCCAGACACTCGAAGTACCCCCACGTACACCTTCCCGTGGGCGGGATTACTGATTCTTGCCGCGGCGATCTTTGTCGCCGTGACCAGCGAATTTCTGCCGGTGGGGTTGCTGCCGGACCTGGCCCGCACGTTCGACGTCTCCGAGTCCCAGGTGGGACTGCTTGTCACCATTTTTGCGGGCGCCGTTGTAGTGTCCGCGGCCCCGCTGACCGCCCTCACCCGTCGGGTGCCCCGCAAGGCACTGGTGATTGGTGTGCTGCTGGTGTTCGCCGTTGGCAACGTGCTCGCCGCTGTAGCGCCCAGCTACGAAATCCTGGTGATCGCCCGCGTGATCGGTGGCTTGGCTCACGGACTGTTCTGGTCGGTTGTCGGTGCGTACACCGGCTACCTGGTACCCAAACATCATCTTGGCCGCGCGGTTGCTATTACCAGTGGGGGCGGTAGCGCCGCGTTTGTGCTGGGGGTTCCCCTCGGCACAGCCCTTGGTCACGCCGTCGGTTGGCGGCTGACCTTCGCCCTGATCGCGGCCACCATTTTTGTCATCATTCTTTTGGTGCTGAAATTTCTCCCTTCTATTCACCACGGCGAAAAACTGGCCACCGGCGAAATTGCCCTGCCGATGCGTAAAGACCGCAGTCTGCTCGGGGTTGTTTTTGTCTGCGCCATCGTGGTTGTGGTGATGATCGGGCACAACATCTTCTACACCTACATCACCCCGTACCTGATCTCGGTTGCTGGTTTCCCGGAAGAGTCCATCGCCATGCTGCTGTTCCTCTTCGGTGGAGCAGGCGCGGTGGGCCTGGTTATCGCCGGAACCCTCAGCGACCGGTTCCCCCGCTCGGGCCTGGTGGTGTCGATCTCGATCGTGGCGGCATCCGTCCTGGTGATTGCGCTGTTCCCCACAAACACCACGGTGGTGCTGACCGCCATTGTGGTGTGGGCGGTTGCGTTTGGTGGGGCTCCAGCGATGCTGCAAACCCGGTTGCTGCACACGGCATCCGCTCGTATTCGCGACGCGGCGTCCGCCTGGTACACCACCTCGTTCAACTTCGCCATTGGTGGGGGAGCACTGGTGGGTGGATTCATCCTCAACGGCTTTGGGCTGGCCACCCTGCCATTTGTTGACGCAGCGCTAATCACAGCCGGAGTGGTGCTGATCATCGTCACCAACGTGGTTCTGCGCCGCCGCGAAGCCGCGCGGGTGGCCGCGCGCTCGCAGGCCGTAGCGGCGTGACATCCGCCGACATCGGGTCTCGACTCAGTGTCGCCTGGCCCTGGTAAGCTCGCATCGTCGCAACTGGCGTTGAGATGGGCAACCATCGGGGAGCGACTGACGTCGAATTGGCCGTACGCCTGGGCTGATCGGATAGCAGTACGCCGCTTTTCGCGGCGCAATGAGTCCACCAATCGTCAGTTTTAAGGAGCGCCAGTGTCCGATTCAGCAGCCACCTCTCTTCCCTCCCAGTTCAACTCCCCCCTGTCGGAGGTTGACCCGGAGATCGCCGCGGTTCTCGACCAGGAACTGGGTCGCCAGCGCGGCACCCTCGAGATGATTGCCAGCGAGAACTTTGTTCCCCGCGCAGTACTCGAATCGCAGGGCTCCGTACTGACCAACAAGTACGCGGAAGGCTACCCAGGGCGCCGCTACTACGGCGGCTGCGAGTTCGTTGACGTTGCAGAAGACCTCGCCATCGCCCGTGCCAAGAGCCTGTTTGGTGCCGAATACGTCAACGTCCAGCCGCACTCCGGAGCGCAGGCCAACGCCGCAGTGCTCGCCGCCATCGCTACACCAGGCGATGCCATCCTCGGTCTCGAACTCGCCCACGGCGGACACCTCACCCACGGTATGAAGCTCAACTTCTCCGGCAAGCTGTACCAGGCCAACGCCTACGGGGTTGACCCAACCACCTACCGCGTCGACATGGATGTTGTGCGTGAAAAAGCCCTTGAGGTGCGCCCAACAGTGCTCATCGCCGGTTGGTCCGCGTACTCCCGCCAGCTCGACTTCGCTGCCTTCCGTGCCATCGCCGATGAGGTTGGCGCGAAGCTGTGGGTAGACATGGCTCACTTCGCCGGACTCGTCGCGGCAGGACTGCACCCGTCCCCGATTCCCTACGCAGACGTTGTCTCGTCGACCGTGCACAAAACCCTCGCAGGGCCTCGTTCAGGTGTGATCCTCAGCCGCGACACCGAGCTGGCCAAAAAGCTCAACTCGGCCGTGTTCCCCGGACAGCAGGGTGGACCGTTGATGCACGTCATCGCCGCCAAGGCCACCGCGTTCAAGCTCGCCGCCGAACCCGAGTTCAAAGACCGCCAGGAGCGCACCATCCGTGGCGCGCAGATCCTTGCAGAACGATTGACAGCAGTGGATGCCACCAGCGCCGGCATCGACGTGCTGACGGGTGGCACCGAGGTGCACCTGGTGCTTGTTGACCTCCGCAATTCGGCCATCCACGGCAAGGACGCGGAAGACATCCTGCACGAAGTGGGGATCACCGTGAACCGCAACTCTGTGCCGTTCGACCCACGTCCGCCGCTGACGCCGTCGGGTGTGCGCATCGGTACCTCCGCCCTGGCCACCCGTGGCTTCGGCGACGAAGAGTTCACCGAGGTTGCCGACATCATCGCGCTCGCTCTGATGCCCGCCCCGGATGTTGCGGCGCTGCGCGCACGCGTGCTCAAGCTGACCGACGGTTACCCGCTGTACCCGGGCCTGGTTTCTCCCGGAACCTGGGCCTAAGCAACGGTCCCGGAAGGACAACCCGTATGACCGCAACCGTTCTCGACGGCGTCGCCACCGCGACGGCCGTCAAAAATGAACTTGCCCACCGCATCACCGAGCTCAAAGCCCGTGGAATTACTCCCGGGCTCGGAACTCTGCTGGTGGGAAGCGACCCCGGCTCCCTCTCCTATGTCGCGGGCAA
>DASYMY010000593.1:0-1520 GCA_036008825.1 Glaciihabitans sp. | reverse complement strand
CGAAGGGCATCCGCAATGCTCAGCCCACCTGACTCACGCGTCTTGTACACCCTGGTGTCGTGCATCGTCGGAGCCTAGCCAGACGCCACAAATGCCGTGCCGGTTGTGCACAGGCTTGAACGCACACCTCACCCAAAAATTTGGCGACACTCGTCGCCCGTGGTACTTTCTTCGCGGACATGTGACTGGTTATGCAGGCAGGATCCGACAATTCGCTCTATTAGCGAGGTCGGGTCCTTTTTTTATGCCCAGAAGCGCATCGGAGCGTGTATGTCCTCGGCTCCAAAGGAGGAACCATGAGCACCCAGGAAAGTGCGAAAGCCATCATCGAGGGCGTCGGCGGTGCGGGCAATATCTCGAAACTGCAACACTGCTCAACACGACTGCGCTTTGCGTTGGCGGATGACGCTAAAGCTGACGAGGCCGCCCTCAAGGCGATTCCCGGAGTGATCGGTGTTGTTAAAGGCCCCCAGACTCAGGTGATTGTTGGCAGCAAGGTTGCCGAAATGTATGCCGCGGTCGAAAAGCAACGTGGCGGCGAATCCGCAGATGCTGGTCCAAAGAAGCGCCAACCGCTCACCGTGAAGCGTGCCGGTCTTGTCACCATGGACTTTGTGGTGAGTGTGTTCACCCCGATCATTCCCGCCATTGCCGGCGCAGGTATCTTCAAGTCCCTGCTGGTGCTGGCATCCGCTGTGGGTTGGATGGATCCCGCCAGCGATAACTTCAAACTTCTTTCCGCAATTCCGGATGCAGTCTTCGCGTTCCTGCCGCTACTGGTGGCCTACACCACGGCCAAAAAGCTCGACGTGAACCGGCCCCTGGCCCTCGGTCTTGTCAGTGTGCTGATGTTTCCCGCCTTCACCGCTCTGGTCAGTCAGGAAGGCGGCACTGCGCTGTTCGGCCTCGCCGTTCCCGTTGTGAACTACAACGCGCAGGTTTTCCCCGCTATTCTCGCGGTGATGCTGCTGGCCGTGGTGGAGAGGTTCTTCACCCGCATCACCTGGGCGCCCATCCGCACCTTCTTTGTGCCGTTGATGTGCCTGATCATTGTTGCCCCGGCAATGATTTTCCTGCTCGGCCCGCTGGGCAACTATCTCGGCGTACTGCTCACCGGTGCCATGATTGGCCTCTACAATTCGTTCGGCTGGGTCGCCGTGATGTTGCTCGCGGGTATTTTGCCGCTGATCATCTCGGTGGGTATGCACAAAGCGTTCATTCCGCCCACCATCGCTACCGTAGCCAGCAGCGGTCGAGACGCCTTTTATCTGGTCGCATCTCTGGCGCACAACCTGAGCGAGGCGGGCTCAAGCCTCGCGGTGGCCCTGCGCACCAAAAACACCGCGCTTCGGGCAACAGCGCTGTCGGGTGGCGTGTCCGCTCTGTTCGGCATCACTGAACCTGCCCTCTACGGTGTGACCCTGCAGAACCGGCGTGCCCTCATCGCGGTTGTCGCCGGAAGTATGTCGGCCGGTGCCTATCTGGGGCTCACCCAGGTAGCCGCGTTCGCTGTTGTCAGC
>DASYMY010000592.1:0-2984 GCA_036008825.1 Glaciihabitans sp. | reverse complement strand
ATTCCCACTGTTCGAACCCCACAACAACTCCTTATGAGTCGTTGTCCTGGAGTAACAAACGAAGTGCGCTTAAACATTCCGTGACAACTTGAGTCCGGATGAAGTCACGGCTCCCTCTCAGGTGCAGACGTCTGACTGTATCGTGCTCGCCAAAAGATATGCCGACATACACTTCGCCGGGCGCGTGTCCGTCTTGCCCATCGGGTCCGGCTACACCGGTAGTTGCCATCCCGATGGCTGCCGGTGCACCGTCCACGGCTAGCACCGAGCGCACGTTGTGGGCCATCTGCCGCGCAACGGCGGGGTCTACCGCGCCCCGAGCGGCGAGCAAGTCGGCATCAACGTGGAGCACGGAGCGCTTCAGCTCAGTGTTATAGGCCACAACCCCACCCAGAAACACCGACGATGCGCCCGGCACTTGAACGAACGTAGCGGCCAACAGCCCGCCGGTCAGGGATTCCGCAACGGCGACCGTCAATTTGCGTTCCGTAAGCTGGGCGACCACCTGAGCAGCCAATGCCGAAGAGCCAGGCTCGTTGTGCTCCTGGATCACGCGGTCTTTTTGTTCTGCCGCCATGCCTGCACCAGATAGTCAACTCCAGTCACAACCGTGAGCAGGAGGGCCGCGCCCATTGCGATTGCGTTGACCACCAGCATCCACTCCCCCACGATGGTGAAGAGGGGGACGAGGTATAGCGCAATGGCAACAGACTGAACCACGGTTTTGAGTTTGCCGCCACGGGAAGCGGGGATCACTCGTTTCGACAACACTGCGAACCGGAACAGGGTAATTCCCAGCTCTCGAACCATAATCAGGATCGTTACCCACCACCACAACTCACCCAGGATGGAGAGTGTGATGAGCGCGCCGCCGATCAGAACCTTGTCCGCAATAGGGTCGAGGATGATTCCAACATTGGTGACGAGGTTGCGGCTTCGCGCGAGGTGGCCGTCAAGACTGTCAGTGGCGATTGCCACGATAAATAGAGCAGCCGCGGCGTAACGCAACGGCCCCATCGCACCGTCATCCGCCAATAAAAGGTAGATAAATACCGGTGCGAGGAAGATTCGAATGACGGTGATGATGTTGGCGATATTGGCGTCGCTTGCGGGTGTATCACCGCTACGAAGGACTCGACCTTGGAGCGAGTTGCTGCGGGGAGTCAGTGCGGCCTGACCGTTTGTTGGAAGCGTCATGGTCTTAGTCCCTACCGGTGAGGCCCCAGGCGTCCTCGTCTGGTTCGCCTTCCACCTCATCGTATCCAGTTGTGTGGTCCGCGACAGGGTCGGCAAGCGGATCAAAGTTGTCGGTGTGAGCCGGTCGCCCAGCGCTTGACGCTGCTGGGGCTGACTGGGTGGCTTCAGCGTCTGAACCGCGCAGACGGGCCAGTACACCGGGCAGTTGTTCGACCGTGACCATCACGTCACGCGCTTTGGATCCTTCGCTGGGGCCAACGATCTCTCGTGACTCTAAGAGGTCCATTAGCCGTCCCGCTTTGGCAAAGCCAACGCGCAGCTTGCGTTGCAGCATTGAGGTTGAACCGAACTGAGTACTCACAATGAGCTCTGCTGCAGCGAGAAGCAGTTCGAGGTCGTCGCCGATATCCGCATCGATTTGTTTGCGCTCAACGGAGACTGCAACATCTTCACGGTATTCGGGTCGCGCCTGATCGGTCACATGCTTGACGATTTCGGCGATCTCGGCCTCTTTGACCCACGCGCCCTGCACTCGAATGGCCTTACCCGCGCCCATTGGCAGGAAGAGCCCGTCACCTTGACCAATGAGCTTTTCAGCACCGGGCTGGTCGAGGATAACGCGCGAATCCGTCATGCTGCTGACGGCAAACGCCAGCCGCGAGGGCACGTTGGCCTTGATCAATCCGGTCACAACGTCTACTGACGGTCGCTGTGTTGCCAGGACAAGGTGGATGCCGGACGCGCGGGCGAGCTGCGTGATTCGCACGATGGAATCTTCAACATCGCGCGGGGCGACCATCATTAGGTCGGCGAGCTCGTCGACCACGATCAGCAGGTACGGGTAAGGCTTGAGCACACGTTCGCTGCCAACGGGCAGCACGATCTCGTTTGCCAGTACCGCACGGTTGAAGTCGTCGATGTGGCGGAAGCCGAAGCTGGCCAAATCGTCGTATCGCATGTCCATCTCTTTCACTACCCACTGAAGCGCCTCGGCAGCTTTTTTGGGGTTTGTGATGATGGGAGTGATGAGGTGCGGCACGCCCTCATAGATGGACAATTCCACGCGCTTGGGGTCGATCAGCACCATCCGGACTTCGGCCGGTTTCGCGCGCATCAACAGGGAGGTAATCATCGAGCTCACAAAGCTCGACTTACCCGATCCGGTCGCACCTGCCACCAAAAGGTGAGGCATCTTGGCAAGGTTAGCCACGACGAACCCACCCTCGACGTCTTTGCCGAGCCCAATGGTCATGGGATGGACGCTCTTGGTCGATGCCGCTGAACGGAGCACGTCACCCAGCGAGACGATCTCGCGGTCTTTGTTTGGAATCTCCACACCGATGGCACTCTTGCCCGGGATCGGCGACAGGATGTTGACCTCATTGCTTGCCACTGCGTAGCTGATATTGCGCGCCAGGGCGGTCACTCGTTCCACCTTGACACCGGGGCCCAGTTCAACCTCGTAGCGGGTTACCGAAGGGCCTCGGCTGAGGCCTGTCACTCGGGCGTCAACCTGGAATTGGGTCAATACCTCAGTAATTGCGGCGACCACTTCGTCATTGGCTGCGCTGCGTGCCTTGGGCGGTGTGCCCTGGGCAAGCATGGTGACAGCAGGAAGCCGGTAGGGCCTAGACGGTCGTGCGGAGCCGGGCTGAACGGCGGCGGGCTCGGGCTCGGGCTCTTCAGTGGCGCTGATTGGGGGAAGCTCGAACTCCCCGGCGATTCCACGCTCGCTGGCTTTTTCGACAAAGCCGGGCAACAGGCCTGTGGGGTCTTCCCGAAGCTCT
>DASYMY010000591.1:0-9160 GCA_036008825.1 Glaciihabitans sp. | reverse complement strand
CTGTGTATGTGGGAGAACGAGTGGGTAGACGCGCACACGGAAACTCTCGCGGAACGGCAAGCCCACGCGGTGTCCGTCTTGCAGCAGTCCCAGTCCTGGCCGGGCATGGCCGAGACCCCCTACGCTCATATCAGTGCAAATATGGCGGATGCCGCAGTGCGCGGCGATGCCCCTGCGGTCACCGAGGCGTCGCTTCCGCTCTTCTGCAGCGCTGTCGACGAAGCACTCGCCCCATGAGCGCACCGGTAGCCTCGGACAGACGTATCCCCTTGAGCGAGTTTGAAGAGTACATCGAGTCCATTTCCGCCGAGGTGCTCGCGTACTTCGCCCGCCGGGTACACAACCGAGACGACGCGGCGGACTGCCTCTCAGAAACTCTGCTCATCTTGTGGCGTCGCCGCGACAACATCCCTTCGGCGTTCGACGACAAACGGGCGTGGACTTTCGGCGTCGCCCATGGTGTCCTTCAGAACTACCAGCGCTCGGGAATCCGACGCCTGGCCCTGGCCGATCGGCTTCGCGATCAGCTCCTCACCCAGCCGGCTACCGAGGAACCTGAAGGTAACGACGCGCTCACCCGTGCACTCGCCTCTCTCAAAGACGCCGACCGCGAACTTGTCACCCTCATCGCCTGGGAGGGGCTGAATCTCATTCAAGCCGCCGCGATTTTGAACATCAATCACGCTGCAGCGCGCACCCGATACTCCCGAGCAAGGCTACGTCTCAGACGTGCCCTCGGGAACTAGCGCGCACTCGCCGTCACCCCGTCACACCGCCGCCTGAGAGAAGGAGTCCCGATGACCACTCGATCATCGTTCGCATTCGCCGCACTTGTGGCGACCACTGTGGCGTTGGCGGGCTGCGCCAGCGCACCAGTATCCGATCCACCCGCAGACAATCCGCCCGCGACGGAAGTTGCCACACCGTTTACCGGTGTTGTCACCCGCGATGCCAGCGGCGAGACGGCATCCAATCTGGCTCGCACCCGAGGAGTGCTGGAGTTTGTCGACGGATGCTTACGCCTTGCGGACGGCACTATTCCAGTATTTGCCTCGGACGATGTCACCTGGGATGGCACCACCCTGGGCTACCGAGGAAAACAGTATGTGGTTGGCAACACGATCCTGTTAGGAGGCGGCGAGCGCGCCACCGATGCGCAAGCCGAGAGCGTCCCGTCCGGCTGCGGCGAGGGCAGGATATGGGGAGTCGCTCGCACCGTCGACACCCCTATAGCCGATCCGTCCACGACACCTGTTGTTACGCGAGACCCGGATCCCGATGGCTACTCGATGGCGGCTATCATCCAGGACGAACTGGTTCTTCATAACGGATGCCTCAGGTTTGCGAACGGCACCGTCCCCATATTTCCCTCCACCGACGTCAGCTGGGACGGATTCGCGCTCAACTACCGTGGCGATGACTACGGGGTCGGCGACAGCATCTCCTTGGGCGGGGGTTCACTCCCTTCCCTGGCGGGCATGGAGCTTTTTCCACCCGAATGTGGAGATGGTGAAGCCTGGATAGTGGGGTGACCTAGACCGCTACCCCGCCAACTTCAGCTCGTGCTGTCGCCACGGGCTGGTGAACTCGTCCCACCCTGGTTCGTTCCAGTGCGCCCCGATGGTCGCTGCCATGTTGGAGTCGGGTGCTTTCGGAATGTACGACAGCTTCCAGCCGAGCTCGCTCAGCAGCAGATCCGACTTTTTGTTGTTGCACTTGAAGCAGGCAACAACAACGTTGTCCCAGGCGTGCTGGCCGCCGCGGGAACGGGGCAGCACATGGTCGATCGTGTCACCGTGACGTTGGCAATACGCACAGGTGTGCCGGTCGCGTTCCAGCAGTGCACGCCGGGTGAGCGGCACAGCCCTGCGCGGAATGTGGTGGTACTGGTTCAGCAGAATCACACTCGGCGCATCCATGTCGAGCGTCGCGCTGTGCATCACCACACCGGAGTCGGCGATCGATGAGGCCTTGCCGCACATCACCAGGATCAGTGCGCGCCTAGCCGAGACAACGCCCAGCGGTTCATAGCTGGCGTTCAACACCAAACTGCGGTTCATGCCCCGATCCGCCGTTCGCGGCTCACGGCCCGGTGACCACCGCGGTGCGCGGGCGTTACTGCGTCCGCTTCGGGATCACGCTCGCGCGCTCGTGCGAAGGACATCACCGTGAACGGCGAAGCTGTGGCGTTCAGGACCAGTGCGCGCATTGTTTTCCTCTCGAAAAGGCCTGCACGGCTTGCAGGCATTCGAATGCGTCTTGGTTTTCACCTGAGGAAGGAGTTAGCAGACAAACAAAAAGGCACCGTCATAATCGACGGTGCCTAGATGAGACGAACGTGACAGTGCACACTCGCAAAACTGCAGTGGCGTATGTAGAAGAGGGCGCGCACGTCCACGGTTTGGACGGTGCGTATCTCCAACATCAGCTCTCCCGGAAACCTCGTGGAATCTCAAGAACTTCAGGTTAACCCACAAATGTTTCGTGGCAGTGAATTTAAAGCGACAAATTCACCAGGAACAGGCGGATGTCTCTACGCGGCGGCGTAGATGTGTACGGCCACCTCGTTGGGCAGCTCAAGGCCTTCGCCGAATCCGTCGACCTGCACAAGCACGTAGGTGCCCGCTGCGGAGACGGAAGCTGTCGCGCCCGGCATCACACCGGCGTTCTGCAGCTGCTGCAGAAGGTCGGGCTCAAACTGAACCGGCTCGGCAAGCCGGCGGATGGTGACGGTGGTGGGGGTGATGGAGCGGGAGACAACATCAACAATGCTGATGACTCCGTCCATGAATTCTCCAGCGGAAGCGTCACCGAGCTCTTCGAGCCCGGGGATCGGGTTGCCGTATGGCGACTCGGTGGGGTGGTCGAGCATTTCGAGCAGGCGACGTTCGACCTGTTCGCTCATCACGTGTTCCCAGCGGCAGGCTTCGTCGTGCACGTAAGCCCAGTCGAGGCCGATGACATCGGCGAGGAGGCGTTCCGCGAGCCGGTGCTTGCGCATCACGTGGGTGGCTTTACGGCGCCCATTTTCGGTGAGCTCGAGGTGGCGGTCACCCTCAACAACAACGAGTCCGTCGCGCTCCATACGGCCAATGGTCTGCGAGACCGTGGGGCCAGAGTGACCAAGACGCTCCGAGATGCGGGCACGCAGCGGAATGATCCGCTCTTCCTCCAGATCGAGGATGGTGCGAAGGTACATCTCCGTTGTGTCTACGAGATCCGTCATCGATGCCTCCAGTCAACCGCCCGATATAACTCCAGCCTACCGTTTGAGAATGAGACTCACAGACTTATCACCATCTGCCGCTTTGGACATCCGCTGGGCCGATAGTCCCTTCGCTGTGCGGGGCCGGGGAATAGAATCGTGGCCATGTCCTTGATCACGATTCCCACTGACCTTTTGCCCGTTGATGGACGTTTCGGTTGCGGCCCGTCCAAGGTTCGCCAGGAGCAGCTCAACTACCTGTCTTCCGCTGGCGCTGGCATCATGGGCACCTCCCACCGCCAGGCGCCCGTGAAGAACCTGGTCGGTCGCGTTCGCACCGGGCTGAGCGACCTGTTCCGCCTGCCAGAGGGCTACGAAGTCATTATGGGTAACGGTGGATCCACCGCATTTTGGGACGCTGCCGCCTTCGCGCTGATTGAGAAGCGCAGCGAGCACCTCACCTTCGGCGAGTTTGGCTCCAAATTTGCCGCCGCAGCAAAGACTCCGTGGTTGGATGCCCCGCACGTGATCAACGCTCCCGGCGGATCTCGCGCTGAGGTCGAAATTGTTGACGGCGTCGACGTCTACGCCTGGCCACAGAACGAAACCTCCACCGGTGTGATGGCTCCCGTCACCCGGGTGAACGCGGAGGCCCTCACCGTGATCGACGCGACAAGCGCGGCCGGCGGCATCGACTTCGACGCCAGCCAAGCAGATGTCTACTACTTCGCCCCGCAGAAGAACTTTGCCAGCGACGGTGGCCTGTGGTTTGCCCTGTTCTCCCCCGCGGCCATTGAGCGCGTTGAGCGTATTGCCGCGAGCGGTCGCTACATCCCCGAGTTCCTCAGCCTGAAAAACGCAATCGACAACTCTCGCCTGAACCAGACCCTGAACACTCCCGCACTGGCCACCCTGTTGCTGATGGAAAACCAGATCGACTGGATCAACGGCAACGGCGGACTGGCATGGGCGGATGCCCGCACCAAAGAGTCGTCCTCCGCGCTTTACGACTGGGCGACCGGCACCGAGTTCGCGACCCCGTTTGTGGCCGACCCTGAGCACCGCTCGCAGGTCGTGGCGACCATCGACTTTGATGACGCGATCGACGCCACCGTGATCGCCAAAACTCTGCGCGCCAACGGCATTGTGGACACCGAGCCGTACCGCAAGCTTGGCCGCAACCAGCTGCGGGTTGCCACCTTCACGGCAATCGACCCGGCGGATGTGCGCCAGCTCATCAAGTCGATCGAATTCGTCGTCGGAGCGCTCTAGGTTCCAGTGACACACCGGGGTGCCCGGGTTAGGGTGTGCGTATGCGCTTGTGGCTGAAAGACAGCGAACGTCGCCCTGACCCGGCCCCCGTGCGCACGGACGACCGCAAAGCCGTGCTGACCGGTCTAGTGCTGTGGCTGGTTGCCCTCATTGTGTTGCTGTTTTTTACCCCGGAGTTGGCGGCCGCTGGCCACACTTGGTGGTTGGCCACCTGTGCGTCAGGTCTGGGCCTTGGTCTTATCGCCCTCGTGTACACCAACCGCCGGCACAACTAACCGCTCGCGTTAACGAGCTCTGGCGCCAGTGCACAGCACTGACGCCAGAGGAAATTACGTGAAACTAGTCGGACTTCTCGGCCGACGCGGACTCTGCCGCGACAGATGCCGTTGTCGCGCGTCGTGAACGGCGCGCCTTTGGAGCCGTAGCCACCGGGGCGACCTCCGGCTCATCGGCCGCGGGCGCCTCGGCGACAGGAACCTCAGCGGGGTCCGCGGTCACGGGAGCCTCGATAACCGAAACATCAACGACCTCTACCGATTCGACGACCTCATCGAGAGGCTTTTCGTCGGCGATGTCGTAGATGACCTGAATCTCGTCGGCGTCGGAGTCGTCGGCGGGAAACTCGTCGTCGGAGTCATCCGCTTCATCGTCGTCGTCATCATCGTCATCGTCGTCGTCGTCGGACCCATCAATGTCATCGAGGTCGATTTCGTCGATGTCAACACCATCGAGGTCTCCCCCGTGCAGGACCGGGTTGTCGAACTCTTCGTCGTCTTCGTCGTCCGAGTCGTCATCGTCTTCGTCGTCGGAATCCGAGTCGTCTTCGCCCTCAGAGTCGTCGTCGTCCACGTCGTCATCGGAGTCATCCGCATCCTCATCGGATTCGGCCAACTCACCGAGCGCGATTTGAGCAGCGCGGTAGTCGTCCATGCGCTCGACCCACGGAACCCATTCGGGCGCAAGCAATGCACCGTCGGCTGGGGTCAGCTCGGTTTCGAGCACTGTGGGCTCGGATCCCTCGACCTGCGCTACCGTCACGGTCCACTTCCAACCGGGATACCCGGCCATGGTGTTCTCGAACAGGTAGGAGATCACGCCATCGCCCTCATCGGTTTGCCCAGCGGGCTCGCCAATGGTGTTCTCGGTGGTGATCTCCAGCAGGGCGGCTTTCGCCAGCTCCCACCGTGCGCTGGTTTCGGCGTCCGTCACAGGATCAGGCATCAAGATCGTCGGCAACCTTGCGCAGCACTGCGGCAATCTTCGCCCCGTGGTTTTTATCGGGGTAGCGGCCACGCTTCAGGTTGGTACCAATACCGTCGAGCAGCTTCACGAGGTCCTCAATGATGATGGACATATCGTCAGCCGACTTGCGGTTGAGCTTGGCGAGACTCGGCGGAGTGTCGATGACGCGCACGGACAGAGCCTGCGCGCCCTTCTTGCCGTCGGCGATACCGAACTCGAGCTTGGAGCCCGGTTTAACGGTTACACCTGCTGGCAGCGCCGAGGCGTGCAGGAATACCTCTTGGCCATCATCAGAACTGATGAAGCCGAAGCCTTTGTCGTCGTCGTAAAACTTGACTTTGCCGGTAGGCATGTCAGAACCTCTTCCACACCGAGCGGTTCACGGTGCCAGATAAGGATACGGGGTACAACTGCCCCTATTCTTAGGAGTGTGGCAAAACTACCCGCACAACCCGCACCAATTGGCGACAACCGTGCCGAACGTATCCTCGCGTACATGGTTGCCGCCACCATTTTGATGTCGATCGCGGCGTTCCTCGCCATTGTTATCGGCACCTGGGCCGGGGCGGGGGCAGACAACGGCTTCGGTCAAGGAATCTGGCCCGTGATCTTTGTGCTGCCCATGGTGGGGCTGCCCATCGGCCTGGTGTTGATCCTCAGTCTGCTGATCGTCAACATCCGCCGTCGCGCGCGCGAACAGCGCCGCTAAAGCTCCGCACGCCGCGCTCCACAGCGCACACAACAAACCGCCGCATCACCAGGTTTTTACTGGCAACACGGCGGTCATTGTTTAGCGCCCCGAGGCGCCCGGCGTGGTCTTAGGCGTCGAGGTTGACGCTGAGGAACGCTGCGAGCGCATCCAGGCTGGCGTCGGCATCCGCATCATCCGAGGCGAGAGTGATCTCATCGCCGAATTCAATCTGCAGTCCCAAAATACCAAGGATGCTTGCGGCCGGAACGGCAGCTCCCCCGGCTTTAGCAATGGTGACCGTCGCCGGCTGTGCCACTGCTTCTTTGACGAACAGAGCTGCTGGGCGAGCGTGCAGACCGGTGGGAGTGGTGATGGTGATGGTGCGTGTTGACATGGTGTCCTTCTTATCGTGCGGTGAAATGTACTGAAATGGCGGATGCTGCTGAGGCTCAGGTCAGGTCTGCGCCGTTCGAGGCGATAACTTTCTGATACCAAAAGAACGAATCCTTGCGGTACCGGTCTTGGGTGCCGCTGCCGTCGTCTTCTTGATCGACATAGATGAACCCATACCGTTTGGATACCTCAGACGTGGACGCGCTGATGATGTCCATTGCCCCCCAGGTGGTGTAGCCGAGCAGATTCACCCCGTCGAGCACGGCTTCGCGCACGGCAGTGAGGTGATCCCGGGTGTAGGCGATGCGATAGTCGTCGTGCACGCGGCCGTCCAACGTCAGCGTATCCCGCGCACCGAGGCCGTTTTCGACGACGAAGAGCGGCACCTGGTAGCGGTTCCACATGTCCCGTAGGGCGTAGCGCAAACCGGTTGGGTCGAGCTGCCAGCCCCACTCGGTGACGTCGAGGTACGGGTTTTTGATGGTGCTGAACAGGTTGCCACCGGTGGAGCCGTACTTCTCCGGAGTGACCGAGGAGACCAGCGTCATGTAGTAGCTGAAGGAGAGAAAGTCGACGGTGTTCTGCCGGAGCAACTCCTCGTCACCGTCGAGCATGGTCACCGCGATGTTGTTGTCGCGCCAGTAGCGTTTGAGGATGCCGGGGTAGGCGCCGCGCACCTGCACGTCGGTGAACGCCAGGTTAAGGTCGTTGTCGGTTTGGGCGAGCAGTACGTCGCCGGGATCCGAGGTGGCCGGGTAGTGCAGCATCCGCGCCAACATACAACCGATTTGAAAGTTGGGGCTGATCTCCCGTGCACGCCGGGTGGTGATGGCGCTCGCCACAAATTGGTGGTGCAGCGCCTGGTACCCCCGGGGTTTCCAGTTTTCACCCAGTTCGGTAACAACTCCCCCACCCATAAATGGTTCGATGACGGTGGTGTTGATCTCGTTGAAGGTCAGCCAGTAGGTGACAAGGTCGCGGTAGCGCGTCATCACGGTGTCGGCGTAGCGGGCGAAGAGGTCAATGACCTCGCGGCCCTCCCACCCGCCGTAGTTCAGCACCAAATTCATGGGCATCTCGTAGTGGGAGAGGGTGACCAGCGGTTCGATGTTGTTGTTACGCAGCTCGGTAAACACGTCCTCATAGAACGCTAGCCCGGCTTCGTTGGGTTCGGCGTCATCCCCGTTGGGGAAGATGCGCGACCAGGAGATAGACAGCCGGAGGGTCGAGTACCCCATCTCGGCGAACAGGGCGATGTCTTCCTTGTAGCGATGGAAGAAGTCAACGCCAGCCCGTTTGGGGTATCCGTCGGTGCCGGGTGAGGTCATTGCCTGATCGATGGTCTCCTGGGAGACGTGCATCATGGCGACCAGGTCGGTGTAATCGTTTTTGACCCGATACGGGGTGACATCCGCTGTGGAAAGTCCGCGTCCGTCGACATCAAATCCGCCCTCGGCTTGGCTTGCGGCGAACGCGCCGCCCCAGAGGAATCCGTTGGGGAAGGGTGAGGTGCTCATGCGGTGACTTCCTGCTTGGTGGTGGCGGTGACGATTCTGTCCCCACGGCGGATGGCACCGGTGGTGTCCATCTCGACGGAGGCGTAGTCGTCGGTGTTGGTGAGGATCATGACGGTGACCGGGTCGTAGTCAGCGGAGATCACGGCCAGATCAAAGGTGATGAGCGGCTGGCCCACGGTGACGCGATCACCGGTGGCAACAAGTGCGGTGAACCCGGTGCCTTTGAGGTTGACGGTGTCGATTCCGACGTGGACGAGCACTTCTGCGCCCTCATCACTACGAATGGCAACGGCGTGACCTGTGGCGAACATGGTCACAACGGTGCCCGATACGGGCGAGACCAGCTCTCCGTCGGAGGGGATAATGGCGGCCCCCTGGCCGAGCACTCCCCCGGCGAAGGTGGGGTCACTGACCGAAGACAATGCCACGGCGGTGCCGTTGAGCGGGGAGCTCAGCAGAACGGTTCCTGCTGCTGCCGCATCTGCCGCAGCAGCTGGCGCGGCCTCAGTGGCAACCTCATCGGTGAAGCCGAGGAGCAGGGTGGCGATGGTAGCAACAACGAAGGAGACCACCAGGGCGACAAGAGCCCAGACGAAGGTTTCACCGATCAGGGCGGGTAGTCCGGGAATTCCACCGTTCGCGGCGAGAACGTAGGCCTTTACGCCAACACCCATCATGATGGCGCCACCGGCGGCGGAGCCGATCATGCCACCAATAAAGGGGCGCTTGAAGCGCAGGTTCACTCCATACATTGCCGGCTCGGTGACGCCCATCAGGGCCGTGAAGCTGGTGGAGAAGGCCAGGGTTTTCATGGTCTTTGACTTGGTGCGCAGGGCAACA
>DASYMY010000590.1:0-3233 GCA_036008825.1 Glaciihabitans sp. | reverse complement strand
TGCTGATCGCCGACGAACCGACGACCGCACTTGATTCCCAGGTGCGCGACGGCGTGCTCGAACTCATCGCCCAGCAGGTCGAGAACGGGATGGCGGTTCTGGTTATCAGTCATGACCTGAGCGTTGTCGCCTCGATCGCTCATCGTGTTGCCGTGATGACCGCGGGAAGCATTGTCGAAGAGGGACCAACCGAATCCGTTCTGTCATCCCCGCGCCACCCGTATACCCAACGGCTGCTGGCGGCGACGCCCTCAGGCAAACCTCGCCACACCCCGTTGCTGCGCGAACGGGCCACCATCTGGGCACCGGCATCCGCTACATCAAACGCGACTTGGTCGTCCCTAGCGAATCCCGAACAACGCCCCGCGAAGCCGCCGACACCGTTGGCGTTGGAGGCAATAAACCTGAGCGTGTCGTTTGGCACTCCTGGCGGCGGCTCGCGTCCCGTCCTCAGCAACCTGTCATTCGCGCTTCCCGCCGGCACCACTCTGGGGTTGGTCGGCCCCTCGGGGTCGGGTAAAACGACGCTGGCTCGGATCGCTCTCGGATTACAACGGCCCGATAGCGGCGAATTGCGTCTCTTGGGCCAGGACTGGTCGGGCATACCGGAGCGGGAGCGGCGTTCGCGACGCCATTGGCTGGGGGCAATCTACCAAGACCCGCTCGCCTCGTTTGACCCCCGATTTACGGTCGGACAGTTACTGACGGATGCCGCAACCGACGGTATCGGCACGCGTTCCGCCTGGGCTCTGCCCCGGGTTCATCAGTTGCTTGACAGCGTTGGACTGTCAACAGAGACGGCCCAGCGACGACCCCAGAGTCTGTCCGGCGGTCAACGACAGCGCGTAGCCATTGCCCGCGCGCTGGCAGCCAACCCCCGAGTTCTGATCCTGGATGAACCCGTGTCGTCGCTCGACGTCACCATTCAGGCCCAGATTCTCGACCTGCTCGACGACTTACAACGCGAGTTCAATCTCAGCTACCTCTTTATCTCGCACGATATTGACGTTATCGATCACATGAGCGACGACGTTCTCGACCTCGCGTCAAATTGAGCCCTCTGTGGCACTGCCGTTAGGCTGAAGACCCTTACGGATGTGCCGTGAGTGGGTATGGGGACAAGAATGAGCAACGGCACTCCTGACGATACGGAAGGCACGGCGAACGACCCGAAGCCTTCCGCATTCGACGACATCATCGCGGGGTCAACACCCCCACCGGCCGCGTCAGGCTTTCCACACAGCGGGGCTGATTCCACCGAGATAACCCCGGATGATGATCTGCCAACCCAACAATTCACCACAGCGGATGCCGCAGAGGAGGCCGTCGCGGAGCCTCCCACCGCTCCCATTCCCACTGCTGAACCAGCACCAGTTGACCCCGTTGCCCCTACCGCGGCCACTGCGGCGGCGGCATCCGCTCCTGTTCTGGGAGAACGCGCTGCAGCACGCGCCGCAGAGCAGGCAGGACAGTCAGCGCCGGTTGCCCCAACTCCAACGTCCAGCGGTTTTGAGACCGCACTGTTTGGGGACACAACATCTGCACCGGACGAGGAGCAGGAGCCTCCCGCTTCTCCGTCAACTTGGAGCCGCACCAATACGGCGCTCGCTGTCGTCGGTGGCGTCCTGTTGCTGGCCATCATGGTGATGTTGCTTGTGCTCTTCACCCGTGACGGCGACCCTGTTGTGCCGCCGGTGACCACTCCGACCTCGTCGGCAACGCCCACACCGTCGGCAACCCCGACGCCCAGCTCAACCCCGAGCCCCACCCCGACACCCACACCGACGCCGACACCCACACCGACGCCAACACCGACACCGACACCGAGTCCAACGCCGTCGCCGACGCCGAGTCCAACGCCGTCACCGACACCGTCACCAACACCGAGTCCCACTCCCAGCCCCACCCCATCACCCACTCCCAGCCCCGCCCCCAGCCCAACGCCTGCCCCTAGTCCCACCCCCACACCGGCGCCCACCCCAGCGGCACCAGCACCATCCGCAACACCTCTACCAACCATCGCGCCGAACACTGACTCACTCTCCGACTAACCAGGCTGAAGGAAACCCATCATGAGCGACGACACCCCCATCGAAGCCTTCGACCCCAACAATGGCGACGCCCCCACCCGGCGTCTGCCTCAGCAACCGGGCTCAGACGCCCCCACCGAACGCTTCGGGGCAGCCGCAGCCGCGACGCCGCCTCCAGCCCCAGGATCTGACGCCCCCACCGAGTTTCTGCCGCGCAGCGCAGCGGCGCCGCAACGCCCCAGCGAGCCCGCCCGCTCCTCGATCACTCCCACCGATGTGCCCCATCGCAAGAACCGCGGCCCGGCCATCGCGGCGATCATCCTTGGCGTGCTGCTGGTTGTCGCAATCATTGTGCTTGCCCTGCTGTACTTCCAGTCCGGCCGTCCGACTCCCGTTCCCGTTGCGACCGAGACTTCAACACCGTCTGCAGCCCCGACTTCCAGCGCGAGCCCCACCGCCTCACCCAGCCCACAGGCCACGCCGACGGCATCTGCGACCCCTTCCGCCTCCGCGACGCCAACACCGTCGCCCACACCGACCGTGGCGCCGGCGCCCGCCGCCACCTTCGGAGCGTTCTCTCCGGCCGACGGCAGCAGCGTCGCCTGCTTTGACGCTGTCACTCCCATGCCCGTGGACTTCTCCTGGACCAGCACCAACGCGGTAACAGCCTGGTTCGGCACGGGAACCACTGACGCTCAGGCCAGCCCCGATTCCGAAGTCAGCCCGAATGGGTCGTGGGAAGCGGCATTCGACTGCGGCCTGGAAAGCCAGGACTTCACGGTTACTCTCGCCGCTGTTGACGGTGAAGTCACCCATAACACCGTCACTTTGGTGCGCGACCTGCCGTCACGGTTACCCTTTAACTACCCCCACACTCAGGCACCTCACGACTCGGTGCCGCACATATCGGAGAACTATGTCTACGCTGCCCCCCACCACGCCCTCGTCGATGCCCGACAAACCCGCCCTTGAGGGTTTGGAAGCAAAGTGGGGTAGTGCCTGGAATTCTTCCGGCACCTACCATTTCGACCGCGCGCGAGCGACAAAAGACAACATCTTCTCGATTGACACTCCCCCGCCGACCGCATCGGGAAGCCTGCACATTGGGCACGTCTTCAGCTACACCCACATGGACCTCATCGCGCGCTACCAGCGAATGCAGGGCAAAACGATTTTTTACCCGATGGGCTGGGACGACAACGG
>DASYMY010000589.1:0-9650 GCA_036008825.1 Glaciihabitans sp. | reverse complement strand
CCCGGTTAAGCCAGACCAGCCAGTACCCGGCAGAGCGGATTTTGAGTGAAAGGTCAACGTCGTTGAAGTTGAGCGGCAGCTGCTCAGACAGACCGCCGACTTCTTGGTACACCTCACGGCGCAGCGCCACGCATGCTGCGGTAAGTCCGGACACCTCGCGGTCAACCATAAGTGCGCAGAAGGGGCCAGGGTCGCCGAAGTTGTTGTCGGAGAAGGCATGCTTATAACCGCGCTCCCCGTAGCGATGCCCGGCGTGCTGCACCGATCCGTTTTCGTAGACCAGGTAGGCGCCTGTCATTCCCACGTTGTCTTGGGCAAGCGGCGCACATAGTTCTTCGATGAAGTTGTCGCCAATGACCTCGACGTCGTCGTTGAGCAGAACAACGATGTCGCCCGTGCTGGCGAGAAATCCGAGGTTGCATTTTTCGCTGTAGTTGAACGGCTTCGTATACGGCACCAGCAGCAGCGTTTCGCCGGCGACCTCGGCGAGTTCATCGAGAACGGCCTGCGGCGTTTCGGCATCCGCCACGACAACTATTTCGAGATTTTTGTGCTCTGTGTGGGCGAGGAGAGAGCGCACAGCTTCAATGAGGAAGACGCGGGATTCTCCGTGCACAAAGCCGCCGGTTCCGCGGGTGGGGATGATGACGCTGACCCGGTGACTGGGGTCAAAGGTGCGCTTGATGGCGTACGTACCGAACCAGGAGCCCTTGGTGACGGTGGCGTCGATTCCAACGCGGTCGACGTGGGCCTGGACGGCGCGAACTCCCGCGTCCCAGGTGTACGGCTTCGCGTTGCCAGAAGAGGCGGTAGAGGTGGCAATGGCACGCCAGTGATAGAGCACCTCGGGGAGGTGGTACACCTGGCGCGCTTTTTCGGTGACCTTAAGGACGAGGTCGTGGTCTTGGGATCCGTCGTAGCGGCTGTCGAAGCCGCCCACTTCGCGCACCAACGCCAGGCGCAGCACGGAGAGGTGTCCGCAGTACATCTGGGCACGGAAACGTTCAGGAGACCAATCGGGCTTACGGAACTCGTCGTACCGCCTACCGTCTTCGTCGATTTTGTCTTCGTCGGTGTAGAGGTAGTCGACTTCGGGGTTTTTCTGCAGAACACCGGCGACCTGGGCGAGAGCTCCGTGGGCGAGCAGATCGTCGTGGTCGAGGAGAACCATAAATTCACCCTCCGCAGCAGCAATGCCGTCGTTGGATGCGGCAGAGATTCCGCCGTTCTCTTCGCGCAGGATTACTCGGATGCGGGAGTCGTGTGAGGCCGCCTCGGCAAGAGCGTCGCGGACGGCGCTATCGGGTGAGACGTCGTCGATGAGAAGTAGCTCCCACGACGGCCACGCCTGCGAGGTTACCGACTGAATGGTGGCGGCGAGAACGTCGAGAGGGGTGTTGTAAACGGGCGTGACGATGGAGAAAAAGGGTTGTGTCACGGCGTCATGCGTCCGGTCAGCTTGGAGATGGGTTTGATCAGCACACTGCCGACCTTCCAGGTGTTGGATTCCTTGACTCGAGCGATCTCGTTGCGCATCACTTCCATGCGTTCCCCGTGCAGTTTGACCTCAACACGCAGCTCGTGGAGGCGCGCCTCCCGCTCGTCTTCGAGGAGATCTATCCGAGCGTATGCCTTGCCGATGTCGGCGTCGCGCAGAGCGATGTAGTTGTCCTGCAGGGTCACTAGCTCAGCGCGGAGGCCAGCGATGGTGTCCTGGGCAACGAGTGCCTCGTGCTTGAGCTTGGCGATTTCGCTGCTCAATTCGGCAACCGTAGGTGTGCCCTGATCGTGCGGGGCAGCAGCGCCATCGTCCTTCGAATTGTCGAGGTCGGGTGAGATGTCCACGGTGTGTTCCTTTGTTCAGATTTCTCAGATTGTCGCTCTGGTGGGCGAGTCCCAGGCCCCTCCGCCAATGGGTGGCGCCTGGGTGACGAACGGGTGGTTACGAGTCTTTCAATCTTTCCTGGCGGGCGCGGAAACGTTCCACAACTGCTTTCGGTCCACCGTTCTGAAGGTAATACACGATTCTTTGAGCATCCCTGCGAATTCCCGTATGACGGACGGGACGGGTGATGGCTTTGTCACGTTTCGCGACTTTACCGGCCTTGACAGAATCCAATTTGCGGTCTGCCGCACGTACTGGTGCACGGCAGAACTCGATCAGCGGCGCCATGGCACGCTCCCAGTAGAACTCCTCGCGCACTCGGGCGACCTGGGCGCGAGCGGCCGCAGCGGTGTCGTCGTTGTAGAGAAGCTCTTCCATTGCGGTGACGAGGGCAGGTACGTCTCGCTCGGGAACGGCGAACCCGAGTCCCTCTTTGGCAACAAGGTCACCGAACGAGTCGCCCTCGGTGGAGACGATGGGAAGGCCGCTCCACAGGTAGTCGAGGATGCGGGTACGGAACGAGAAGGTGGTCTCAACGTGCTGGAAGTGGGTGGAGATACCGAGGTCGGCTTCCATCAGGTAGTTCTGACGTTCGTCGTAGTCAACCCAGCTGTTGTTGAAGAACACCACTTTGTTGGTGAGACCCAGCTGGTCGGCCAGCTGACGGGAGCGCACGGCGGCCGCCATTTCGGGCACGTCGGGGTTGGGGTGCTGTGTGCCCATAAAGAACAGACGCAGGTCGCTGTGACGCTCCGCCAGCTCGGCAACGGCTTCGATAAGCGATTCGGGGTCGAACCAGTTGTAGATTCCGCCACCCCAGATCACGACCTTGTCGTTAGCGCCAATGCCGGGCACAACTCCACGCAGCGCCGGCTTGGTTTTGACGGGCGGCGCTGTGGGGATACCGAAGGGAGCAACCGCGATCAGCTGATCCATGTCGTTGTCGCGGGAGTAGGTGTACGGGTTCACTCGACCAACGGCGGCGAGCTGCCCCAGCCAGAAGTTACGCTGACGGTCACTAGCGCAGAGGAAGAAGTCACCGATCATCAGCTGATGGTTGAGGCCTTCTGTGGCCTCCTGCACCTGGCGGTCCCACAGTTCCATCGACTGTCCGCGGCCCTGTTCAAGCTGCTCGAGGTGCAGCGGGTCGTACACGTCGACAACAAGAACCTTGTTGGACTTCGCCAGTGCGGGGAACAGCGCCAGTGCGTGGCCCTGAACGATGATGACGTCGGCCCACTTCTCGTGCTGCTCGACGGAGCTGGGGCGGTGGTGCGAGATGAGGTCGATCTCGAAGTCGTCGTTGGTCAGGCCCGCTTTGGTCATGCTCAGCAGACGAACATCACTGTCTTTTGCCAGCAGTCGCGAGATATTCCAGGCACGAATGGCCGGCCCCGCCATTTTTTCGCCAATGGGGTCTCCGGTGATAACCAAAACCCGACGACGCGGCTCGCGATCGAGAACCTTGAAGGCGTTGACGATTTTCTCGTACCCGGCCAGGTAGGTCTCGATGGGGTAGGCGGGCTCGTCGGTGTTGCCAAGCAGAACCTGAATTTGGCGATCGGACACGGTCCGGGTGGACTGCACCTGGTGACGCTTTGCGTCCAATTCGGGCAGAGCTTCGACCAGCTGGTCAATGGCGTACAAACCGGCGAGGGCATCTTTCGAGACGGACGCTTCGGGAGTTTTGTCTGAGCCTGAGACTCGCAGATCCAACGAGGTGCTGTCGAGGCCGGCACGGCCTACCGCACGGCGCACCGCGAGGAGGATCGACCCGGCAACGGACTTGTCGAACGACTCGTCGCCAATGTTTTTGTACAGGGTGAGGAGAGCGTTCTTCTCTAGCAGGTACAGCTCATGGAAGTTGCCGAATTTTTCCATCGACGCGTGGTGGCGGTGGAAGGCCAGCGATGCGGGCTGGTAGCGGAACCGGTAGCCGAGCAGGTTCAGACGCCAGCCGAGGTCAACGTCTTCGTAAAACATGAAGTAGGAGTCGTCGAATCCGCCGAGCTGCTCGAACACGTCAGCGCGCACAAACATGGCCGCTCCCGTGCCAAAGAGCACGTCTTTTTCTTCGTCCCACTTATGCAGGTCGGGCTCGCCCGCGTGCGGCTTGTATCCCATGCCGTACCAGGTGATGGCCGCGTCGACAAAGTCGACTCGGTCACCTTCCCAGTCGAGAACCTTGCTTGCGACGGCACCAATGTTGTGGCCGGTCGCGAAGGTGTCGATGGCTGCCTTGATCCAGTCAGGATGCGGTTTCGCGTCATTGTTGAGAAACGCGACGAACTCGCCTATTGCGTGCGAGACACCGAGGTTGCAGCCACCGGTGAACCCGAGGTTCTTGGTGGACTCGATGACCTTCACCCCAGCGGGCACCGCCTTGAGCTGCTCCAGGCTGTCGTCGCCTGAACCGTTCTCAACCACGATGATCTCGAGTAGATCCTGGTTCCAGTTGAGCGCTTTCAGCCCGCGGATGCACTCGAGAGTGTCTTCCGCGCCGCGGAAGTTCACCAGGATGACGGAGACAACGCCGCTGCGCTTCTTTTTGCTCGTCACCGCTTTGGACAAAACACTCTTGGGCAACACATTCTTCACCAGGGCACCTCGCACTGAAAGTTAGTCAAGTGATCGTCGGCAAACGCGGGATCACTCGGGGAGAAAGATTATTTGCTGGGGCTGTCGGCGGCCGCGGCCAGCAGCTCGTTCAGGTATGCGCCGTAACCACTCTTGACGAGGGGCTTCGCTAGAGCAGCGAGCTGGGTGTCGTCCAACCAGCCAGCGCGCCATGAGATCTCTTCGATGCAGCCGACTTTGAAGCCCTGACGGTGTTCAATTACACGCACATATTCGGATGCCTGCATCATCGACTCGAATGTGCCGGTGTCGAGCCAGGCGGTACCGCGGTCAAGGACCTGAACGGAAAGCTTGCCCGCCTCCAGGTAACGCTCGTTGACGGTAGAGATTTCCAGTTCACCGCGCTCGCTCGGCTCGATCGACTTGGCGATCTCGACCACGGAGTTGTCGTAGAAGTAAAGGCCGGGAACCGCGTAGTTGCTCTTGGGGTTCTCGGGCTTTTCCTCGATGGACACCGCACGGAACTCGTCGTCGAACTCGACAACTCCGTATGCACGCGGGTTTGCCACGTGGTACGCGAAGATTCGGGCTCCATCAACGTCGGAGTTGCCGCGAAGCGAGGCGCCGAGGCCGGTGCCGTGGAAGATGTTGTCGCCAAGGACGAGGGCAACACTGTCGTCGCCGATGAACTCTTCGCCGATGATGAACGCCTGCGCCAGCCCATCCGGGGACGGCTGCACTGCGTACTCAATACGAATACCGAGGTCAGATCCATCACCCAACAGTGCGCGGAACGCATCGTTGTATTCGGGTGTAGTGATGATGAGGATCTCGTTGATCCCGGCCATCATCAGCGTGGACAAGGGGTAGTAAATCATGGGCTTGTCATAGATCGGCATGAGCTGTTTGGAGGTGCCCTTGGTGATGGGCCAGAGCCGGGTGCCTGATCCGCCGGCGAGAATAATTCCGCGCATGATTAGTGTGATCCCTTGATTTGATGAAACGAAAGATGGGTGCGGATGCTCCGGTCAGGGTCATCCGCAATAAAAGGTCGTTGTGTGCAACGGTTGAGGACGTCAAAGTCGGGTGTTAACACGTTCTGAATCCTAACGGTCGCAAATTCGAGTCCTTCTGGGCAAGTGTTGCTTAGGCTGCCCCGCTGGGCAATGACCCCAGGTAGGCGGCGATGGTGGGTTCGGCTTCACCAACTGCAACGAGTGATCCATTGCTGAGCCACGCGGCCTGGTCGCACATCTGCTTAACGGTGTCCATCGAGTGACTTACAAGAATGACGGTGCGTCCGTCGTTTTTGTAGTCCACAAATTTCATGCGGCACTTTTCCTGGAATTCGGCGTCGCCAACGGCAAGTACCTCGTCCACAACCAGAATCTCGGGCTCAACAGCGATAGCGACGGAGAAGCCAAGCCGCACGTACATTCCTGAGGAGTAGTTCTTGACCGGCTGGTCGATGAACTTCTCCACACCGGAGAAGTCAACGATCTCGTCGAACTTGCGGGTGACCTCTTTTTTGCTCATTCCGAGGATTGAACCGTTGAGGAAGATGTTCTCGCGACCGGAAAGTTCGTGGTGGAACCCCGAACCCACCTCGAGCAGCGCGGCCAATTTGCCATTCGCGGTAATGGTGCCCTCGTCTGGGTAGTAAATCTTTGACAGGCATTTGAGCAGCGTTGACTTACCAGACCCGTTGCTGCCAATCAGGCCGAAGGTCGAGCCGGCTGGCACATCGAACGACACGTCGTTCAGCGCCCAGAAGTCTTCGTGAATGGAGCGGCGCCCACGCATAATCGTCGACTTGATGGTCATATTGCGTTCCTTGTACAAACGGAACTTCTTGCTGACGTGCGAGACGTCAACGGCGATATCGGTCACAGAGCTTCTGCCAAGTTCTTCTCGTGGCGGCGGAAAACGAGTACACCGATCGCGAAGACTACAAACGACCAGAGGACGCAGGAGACGAGCGGGACAACGTCGGGCCACCGGTTGTCGTACAGGAGTTGACGGAACACTTCAACGAAGTTCTCCATCGGGTTCCACTTGAACACGTCGTAAACGGTCAGTTCGGTTCCCAGGAGCGGCCCGGCGCGGTCCGAAAGATCCTGAACGAGGTTGAGGGGATAAATAATCGGGGTGAGGTACATCCAAATCTGCAACAGGATGCCCACAAAGTTGGCGGTGTCGCGGAAGTGCACGTTGGCGATGGCCAACATCAGCGCGATTCCCGCGGCGAATATTGCCAACAGCGCCATCACTACAAGCATCATGGGAATCCAAGGCAAGACGAATGCACCCGCGATGCTCAATGCAATAAGCAGAACAGCCATCTCGAACAGCCAGTTGTACGCCGTCGCGCCCACGTTGGATAGTGGCAGCACCATCCGGCTAAAAGACACCTTCTGAATCAACCCGGTGTTAGCGATCAGGGAGTTCATACCCGCGTTGATCGTGGTGGCCAAAAACGTCCAGGGCAGCAATCCACACAACAGCCAGAGCGCGAAGATGTCCAAACCACTGGGGTCACCCCGGTCGGGTTCCGCCTTGAAGATGAACGCAAAAACAAAGGTGTAGATCAGCATTGCGGCGAGTGGGTTGGCAAGTGACCACAGCTGACCGAAAACGGTTCGCTTGTACTTGCCCTTCACCTCGCGCATTGTGAGGTTTACCAGAAGCTCTCGCGACGAGAGGACTTCCTTGATATAACTCATTGAACCTCGCAGTATCGACGGCCCGAATGGCCGCTGAACAATCTAGCCTAGAACTATGATGGTCACATCTATGGCCACCTCCGACGCATCCTCGACCCCGCCGGACGTGGCGGTAGTGACGGTGAGCTACGGCTCCGAAACTGTCCTCGCCCCGTTCCTCGACTCCGTCAACGCCGCAACTAGTCGGCCCGTTTCGGTCATTGTTGCCGATAACCGTCCGAACGCTGACACCCCGGTTGAGTCGATCACCGTTGGAGCGGGCGCTACCTACCTTCCGTTGACATCGAACCTCGGCTACGGCGGCGCCATCAACGCCGCCGTCGAAGGCCTCGATGTAGAAATCAAATGGCTTCTCATCAGCAACCCTGATGTTGTGCTTCACCCTGGCGCTATTGACATCATGGTGGACCTCGCATCCCAGGACGACACCGTTGGTGCCGTTGGCCCCGCCATCTTCACGGCCGAAGGCGCCATCTACCCATCAGCACGCGCGGTGCCGTCTCTTCGCACGGGAGTGGGGCACGCGCTCTTCGCCAACATCTGGACCGGCAACCCGTGGACTCGGGCGTACCGCAACGAAAACGGCGACAGCACCCACAGCTCTATTCGTGACGCAGGCTGGCTTTCGGGGGCGTGCTTGCTCGTGCGCCGGGATGCTTTTGAGGCAATTCACGGTTTCGACTCCGGCTACTTTATGTATTTCGAGGATGTCGATTTGGGCTACCGGCTCACCAAGGCCGGATTCCGTAACGTGTACGACCCGAACGCCGCGGTGACCCACACGGGTGCTCATTCCACCGAGACGGATGCCGCCGCTATGCTGCAGGCTCACCACGACAGCGCGCGGCGCTTCTTGAGCCGTAAATATTCGGGTGCGGTTCTGTGGCCCATCCGCGCAGTACTGGGGCTTGGCCTATCGGCCCGCTCGGTCCTGATGCGCCGCAAAAACCACCACTAAAGCTGGGTAATCCACAGATTCGGCAGGGATCGGTTCCGATCCAGGTAGCCGAGCGTATTCTGGAATGTACGCGTAAAGAAAGACCCCAGGGAGTTGTGAAGCCACAGTGACAACGACGCTACGAGTGATCGTTGACGAAATGCTCGCCCCTTCTGCAGCTGGGGTGGACCGCTACACAGAAGAGCTGACCAGGGCTCTCATTTACACTGCTCCTGACGGCTGCAATGTGAGTGGACTGGTGGCGTCATCCCCTCATGAGGAATATCGGCAGCTACTGCAATCGCTGCCCGGTCTGGTGGAGTTGGGCAAAAGCGCCTTCGCCCGGCGCGAACTGTATGCGGCGTGGCAGCATGGCATCACGCGGCTCGCTGGCGGGGGTATGGTGCACGCCACCAGCCTTCTGGCTCCGTTGACGAAACACGACCGGCTGAATAACGCGGGTGATCAAACCGTTGTCACCATCCACAATGCCCTGCCCTGGACTCACGCGGCCGATCTGCCCTCCCGAACCGTGTCCTGGCATCGAACCATGGCTAAACGCGCGTTCCGTTTCGCCGACGCCGTCGTGGTGCCATCCCACAGTGTCGCGGCTGAAATTGACGAAGCCCTCCATTTTGGAGACCGCATCCGGGTCATCAGCGAAGCCGTCAGCTCCACCCTGCTCCTGCCCGTCGACCCCGACGCCCGCGCAGACGAGCTCAAACTGCCCTCCCGCTACATTCTTGCCGTTGGCACCCTGGCCGACCACACCGGCATTAGTTCCCTGCTGCGCGCTCTCACCAAAGAAGCGGATGCCGCTCTGCCGCTGCTACTGGTCGGCCCCATGACCGATGCCGAGAAGTCGGCCGTTGCAGCACTGAGCGCCGAGCTGGGGTTGGCCCCCGGGCGCGTACGCACCCTAGGCGAGCTCACCGACTCAGACCTTGCGGTGGTTATCGACCGAGCGAGCGTGTTTGTCTACCCACGCAAGGCCGAGGGTTTTGGTCTTCCCGTCCTCAACGCGTTCTTTTTTGGCACCCCCGTTGTGCACTCCGATATTCCCGCGCTTGTGGAAATTTCGGCAGGAGCTGGGGTATCCGTTCCTCTGGCAGGCACCGAAGAGTTCGCCGACCGACTCGCTGCGGCGATCACCTCAATTGTCTCCGACAACAACCTCGCCCGGCACCTGCGCTACGCCGGTCTGGATCGGGCGGGCGCATTCAGCTGGCGCGACTCCGCCCAGCGGGTGTGGCAGCTACACGCTGACCTGTAGCAGCTAGTTCTCGACGGTGTCGGGATTGATGGTGGACTGCACAAGCGGGTGAATGATGTCGTAGTCGGGATAAACGGTATCCACTACCTCGGGCACCAGTTCGAGTTTCGTGATCGGTTGAGAGCGCGCTTTGGTGGCAAGATCCACAAACCCGCCGAGCATCGAGGTGGGGACATCCGTGTTGATGACCTGCACTCCCGCTTTGGCAATGCCCTGGAACTTGCTGAGCACGTTGGCGGGTTGGAACTGCTGCAT
>DASYMY010000588.1:0-1964 GCA_036008825.1 Glaciihabitans sp. | reverse complement strand
AGCCCCGTTTGAGGCCGCTTGTGCGCTGGCTGGGGCTGTGGAGTTGGCTGGGGTTGTGGGGCAGGCTGCTTAAGCAAAGTTGGGAGATCCGTTCTGCCGTGGTCCCGAGCCATTGGGCGTTTGAGATCCGTTATTGCGAGGCGGAGAAGCCAGGCCGCTTTCTTCCGGGGTCGTCCGCCGGATGGCGCCACCTTCGATCAAGCCGTGCATGGCCTTCTGCATGACTTCGAAGCTATTGGCGAAGCCTTCGACAGACATGACTACCCGTTGGCGGAATACCGGCACTGGTTGGTTGGCGGCATCCCGCTCCGTATGCGACAGGCTGACGAGATCGATGCGAACGATCCCTCCGGTCACTGTTATTTCGCCTATCCCGTCTGCGTAGAGTTCGCTTTGCATGCTGTTTCTCCCTGGATTTCGAAATACGGCCGGCTTCCGGCGTCAGGCAACAAGTTGACCATTGAAGATCGGGTCGACCCAGTAGTTTGATGCATTGAAGCTGCTGGTGGGGAAGGCGCTCGCGGTGCCATAGGCATAGACGCCGTTGCCCCCGCTTGCAGCACTCGATGGGGCGGTCAGCGGGCCGTTGGTGACGGGCGCGGTGAAGTAATTGCCGTTGGCCGAATACCGGCCATTGGAGTGGTAGGACACCACATAGGTTGTTCCGGCGGAGATCGAAACGGGGCTTGCAAAGGAAGCGGTTTGCCACCCGCTGGCGGTTTCGTTGCTGAACGTGGTGTTCCCCAGCAAGGTTCCGGTGCTGGTCCACAGCTTGCCGGTATGGGGACCGGTGTTTTGCGGGCCCTTGTAGAAGCGTACACCTGAAATGGTGCCATTGGCCGATGCGGAGAACTTCATGCCCAGCTCGACCGAGTTGGTGTCGCTATCGGTGATCGTGGCCGGCGTAGCATTGGCGGCAAACAGGCTCGCCCCCGTCGCTGGCGCCGTCACGGTCAGCGCGACGCTGGCCGAGGCGACGCCGCCCCTGCCATCGGCGATCGCATAGTTGAAGCCGGCGGCGCCGGTGTAGCCGCTGGTGGGGGTGAACGACACTGCGTTGGTCTGGGCGTTGAAGCTGACCGTGCCATTGGTGGCGCCGCTGGCGCCGGTGACGGTCAGGGGATCGCCATTCGGATCGGTGTCATTGGCGAGCAGGGCGGCGGCGGCGATGGTGAGCGCGGTATTGGTCGTGGTGGTGAAGCCACTGTCGTTGGCGGCCACAGGCGGCTGGTTCGGAGCCGCGGCGCCCTGGTTGTAGAGTACGTCGACCCAGTAATTGCTTGCGTTATAAGTGTTGGTCGGAAAGACGCTCGCGGCGCCATAGGCATAGACGCCGTTGCCGCCGCTGGCAGCACTCGAGGGGGCCGTCAGCGGGCCATTGGTGACCGGCGCGGTGAAGTAATTGCTGTCGGACGAATACCCCCCATTGGAGTGGTAAGACACCACATAGGTGGTTCCTGCCGTTACCGAAATCGGACTGGCAAAGGTCGCCGTCTGCCAGCCGCTGGCACTTTCGTTGTTGAAAGTGGTGTTCCCCAGCAAGGTTCGGGTGCTGGTCCACAGCTTGCCGGTGTGGGTGCCGGTATTTTGCGGTCCTTTGTAAAAGCGCGCACCTGAAATGGTGCCATTGGCCGATACGGTGAACTTCATGCCCAGCTCGACCGAACTGGTGTCGTTCACGGTGATCGTGGCTGGGGTGGCGTTGGCGGCAAACAGGCTCGCCCCCGTGGCCGCGGCGCTGACGGTCAGCGCGACGCTGGCCGATGCGGTGCCGCCCCTGCCATCGGCGATCGCGTAGTTGAAGCCGGCCGCGCCGGTGTAGCCGCTGGTGGGGGTGAACGAAACCGCATTGGTCTGGGCGTTGAAGCTGACCGTGCCATTGGTGGCGCCGCTGGCACCGGTGACGGTCAGGGTGTCGCCATTCGGGTCGGTGTCATTGGCGAGCAGGGCGGCGGCGGCGATGG
>DASYMY010000587.1:0-9019 GCA_036008825.1 Glaciihabitans sp. | reverse complement strand
CTTTGAACCGAGATGCTGGAACCCGAGTGGGCATCGGTGTCACAGCGCTGGAATGCAGTCGCTCAGCCCGTTCAGCCAACAGCAAATCGAGCTCAACATCCCATCGTCCGGCATCGGCAGGGTTAGCCGTTCTCACCGCCTCGGCCGCCGCTTCCACTTTCTCGCGGCGACCACCGAGTGGGTCGAGCGGCCACGTGATGGTTGTGACGTCGTCGCCGAGAGGATTCTCTTCAAATCCGGTTTCATCGGGCAGCTCCGCGATAACCCCTGCGGCTTCAAGTTCTCGCAGAAACGGGCTGGGCCCGCGCGGTTTGGACTGTGTTGCCCAGAACGAACCGGTGAGAAGCAGGTGGTGTCGAGCACGGGTCACCGCAACGTAGGCAAGACGGCGCTCCTCTAGTACGTGCCGATGCTGCACCTTCTCCATAAAGTCGGCTTTGGCCTCCAGTAGCTCCTTGCGACTTTCGCAGCCTCGCCAGGCAAATTCGGGGAGCTCTGCGGCGTCCCCCCGGAACTCCCAGGGGAGAGTTCCAAACGAGAGCCATCCCGAAAACCCTTCCAGCGGCCGGCCGGGCATCTCGTCTTCAACCCAGCGCGGAACAACAACGAGATCCCATTCGAGGCCTTTCGACCCGTGGATAGTCAGAAGTTGAACCGTGCCCGGTTCGGCCTCTTCTGGTCTAGGCGCTAGCCCGTCCCGCCATTCTGCTTCGCGAAGCCAGGCGAGGAACCCTCCGAGAGTGGAAGAGGCGTCAACGGACAGGTAGCTGTTGAGCGCGTCGAAGAACGCTTCACGGTTGGCGCCGCCCAACGCCCGGAAGTCGTTCGCAACAACTTCGATGTCGAGTTGCAGCTCCTGCTCGACGAGCGTTACATAATCGAGAAGGTCGAGGCCACCGCGCGAACGCAGACGGTGGAATAGCTTCCCAGCGTCACGAAGTCTCTCCAACGCGATGTCGCTGAAATCAGAGAGTGCGCCATGACCATCCCGCGCAGTTGCGATGAAGTCGAGTGCGTCAACAATGGAACCGTCCTCGCCCTCGGCGACGGAGGCGCGAAGGCTTTCCTTCACCTCGGCGGCGAGCGGCTTCTGGGTGTAGTCCCGGTCACGCAACCAGGAGGCTAAGCGACTGAGGGTGCGCAGGTCACGAACCCCGATCCTCCACCGTGACCCGGCGAGCAGCCGGATCAGTTCGCTTCCTGCGGTGGGATCGTGCAGTACCCGCAGGGCACTGACGAGGTCAGCAATTTCTGGTTCTGCCATGAGCCCGCCGACACCGAGAACGTGGAACGGGATGTTGTGTTCCCTGAGGGCGTCGATGAAATAGGTCTGATTTTTCCGAGTGCGGAATAGCATCGCCGCGGTAGGTGGTGTCGCGCCCGCCAGGTGTTGTTTGAGCCACAGCGCGACCCGTTGAGCCTCGTCTATAACGGTCTCTTCGACGGCAATATCTACCGGAATGGTGCTGGCGCGAGGTCCGGCTTCTAACTGCTCAACGTGCACTCGAGTGTGTGGAACAAGGGGTTCCACCAGCGTGTTGGCGATCGAAAGGATGGCTC
Source organism: Glaciihabitans sp. (assembly GCA_036008825.1). GTDB lineage: Bacteria > Actinomycetota > Actinomycetes > Actinomycetales > Microbacteriaceae > Glaciihabitans. The sequence continues at coordinate 7,459 of DASYMY010000587.1, read as the reverse complement.
GCCCGTTGCGCCAGCTAGTGGTGAGGTTGAACTGGGCGACGGTACCGCCGCCGAACTGGACGGCAAACTGTTCAAGGTTCGCGGCACTGGCCCCTCGCCAACCGTAAATGGACTGGTTGGGGTCACCCACCGCCATAACGGGATGTTCGGCGAACAGCTCGGACAGCAACCAGGTTTGAACGACGGAGGTGTCCTGGTACTCGTCGAGCAAAACCACCCGGTACCGATTGCGGAAATCCACCGCCACCTGAGGTACTCGCCGAACAATCTCCAGAGCCAGCGCAACCTGATCGGCGTATTCCACAAACCCGCGGCGCATTTTTGTTTCTGCGAATGTCGCCGCGAGGTCGAGAAGCACATCAAGGCCGCCGACCGTGCGCGCCAAGGTTGCGGCCTCCTCATAGGCTCCACGTCCGCCGGCGGGTAGGTCGACAATAGCGGCGAACGACGCAGCCATGTCACGCACTTGGGCCGGGTCCACAATGTTCTCGCTGATGGCGTGGCTCAGATTCAGAACGGCTTTGGTAATCGGGTCCACATTTTTGCCAAGATCGGGCAGGCGAGTGTCGTGACTCGCCACCACAATAGAACGCGCCAATTGCCAAGCGGATGCCTCTCCCAGCACGTCACCGTCACCCTCACGCCCGAGCAAAATGGCGTGATCACGGTAAATGGCGTTGGCGAAGGAGTTGTAGGTGGCCACGGCCGGTGCTTCGAAGTCGTCATAGTCGCCCGGCAGCAGATTCTTATCCGCGAGCTGTTCGATTCGCTCGCGAATCCGCGCTGCCAACTCTCCCGCTGCCTTGCGGGTGAAGGTCAGGCCCAGGATCTCTCCGGCACGAAGATGCCCGTTAGCGAGCAGCCACAGAACTCGGTTGGCCATGGTTTCGGTTTTACCGCTGCCCGCGCCCGCGATGACCAATGCGGGGCTGAGCGGCGCTTCGATCACCGCACGCTGTTGGTCCGTTGGCCGAGGAAGTCCAAGCGCATCGGCGATCGCATACGCGGACACCATTGGTGTGTCACTGGGGTTAATCACTGGATACCGCTCTCACTCGGTGGATGGCCAAACTGGTCTGTGCGCCGGCACCCCACCCGCCGAGTTCGAGTGCGCCGGTGAATTCTGCGGCCGCCATCCCCAACGCAGCCTGCCGGATGCGAGTACGAAATCCTTCGAGCTGCTCATCGTCGAGAACAGATTGGATTCCCTCCCGATATAGCTTCGAGCGGATGCCTTTTTTGACGTACAACAATTTGGCGCCCCCGGGATGGTGCTCCCCCAGCTCATCGAGATACTCGGCGAGTACCCCCTCCGCATACGCAAGTTGGTACGCACCAAGCTGAGGGTGCTCGTCGATGGTGGCCTGCCGGGTAATCGGTGCGCCGGTTTTGAGATCGACGATGACGACCGAGCCGTCCGCATGGCGCTCTACTCGGTCAATGGAACCGTTGACGGTGGCGCGGCCAATATTGAGTGAGAACCGTTTCTCGGCACCGACCAGGGTTTTGCCATCCCGCTTAAAATCGGCCAAGTATTCCGCGATACCGGCGGTAAGCACTCGGGCTGCCCGTTTCTGGTTCTCCGCCAGCCAGGGCGACTCGAAGAGCAACTCGTTCCAGCGCGATTCGACTGAAGCCCACACCTCGTCGACCGAAGGGTCGGTGGCCGTTTCCATCGCCCAGTGCAGGATAGTGCCGAGCCCCATTGCCGTGGATGACTCCGTTCCGGCGATGGTCTCAACAAACCAATCGAGCGGGGAATCCTCGAATCGCTCCAACCGGGACGGGGACACCGGCACCTGCTCGTCGTCGAGAAACAACGGTTCCGTCGACGACGGGTCAAGCAAGCCATGCCAGTCCAACGGATCGGCGCCAGGGATTCCTTCCGCCGCAAGCCTCGCGAGGGCGGAGGCGGCGGCGTCTCGCTCGAATGCCGATCGAGACTCCAGCACCAGATCTCGACGCAACCGTCCGGTCAGGCCGCGTAGGGACAGCGGCGGCAGCAACGACGTGTCAATCGTGGGCGAGTCCTTTGGGGCAAGCGTGAGGAACACACTCGGAGACTCATCTTCGTTAGCGATACAGGAGAGGATGACACGTTGCCTGGCACGGGAGACGGCGAGCGCAAACATCCGCAGCTCATCGCTGAGGACCAGTTTGCGTTCGTCTAGAGGTAACCCGCTTGTGCCGGTGACAGCTTTCACCAGTTCTTGGGGCCCGAGGAGGGAGCCGCGTAGCCTGAGGTTCGGCCATGACCCTTCCTGCAGGTTGGCAACTACAACGACGTCGAATTCGAGACCCACGGTGCCGGATGGGGTTGTGATCAGAACAGACTCGTCATTGGACTGAGGCGAGAGGGTATCTTCGGGCACTTCTGCATCGAGCACTGCGTCGAGAAAGACGCTGGCTGGTGACCCTGGTTGCCGCTCGACGAAGCGTTTGGCCGCGGTAAACAGGGCGAGAACGCCGTCGAGGTTCGCGTTTGCTTCTGCCGCGGTGATCCCCGCTCCAATGGCCTGATCGAACCACACCGGTGCAAGGCCGCTGCGTTCCCAGGCGAGCCACAGTAGTTCTTCGATTGAGCCGTGGGCCGTCGAGAGCTCGCGCAGCGCGGCGAGGGTCTGAGCGAGACGGTCAGCGCCGCGGCCGATGCGGTGGTCGATGGTGGCAAAGCGGCCGGGTGCGGCGAGTCCCTCGAGGAGTAATTCGTCGCTCGCTCGGGAGCCTCCGCCTGCCAGCTCTTCAGCGCGAAGGGCGAGCCGGAGTCGGCGCAAGGTAAGCCGGTCGAGGCCTCCAAAGGGGCCGAGAAGTAGCTCTGAGGCGAGGGCAGCGGTCATTTCGGTGCGACCAACACCCACGTCGACGAGGGTCAGCAGCGCGCGGGCGGCACGGTCGTCCCGCAGAGCGGTGCCACCGACCGTAGTGCGAGCGGGCACCTCCGCCAGTGACAGTGCCCGGCGGATGCCCGTGATCTGCGCACCGCTGCGCACGATAACGCTCATGTGGCTCCACGGAACACCATCGAGGAGGTGCCGCTCACGAAGCTCACGTGCGACTGCTGACCATTGACGGGCAGGCGAGGTCGCGCTGAGTTTGACAATAGCCGCTGGAGCTCGAGTGGCCACGTTTGGGTTGGCCGCAGTTGAGGTAGCCGCGGTGGAGGTGGCCGGCGGCGAGGCATCCGCTGTTGGGGTATTTGGTGCGGTGGTGGGTGATTTCGGGTTTACAGCGGGGACTGATGCGACGGCCGAGGCTGAGACGGCGGCACGCTGGGCGCCAGCGGCTGCCGTGCCAATGCGGGCTGTGATGGCTGAGGTGAATGCTCGAAGTTCGGTTCCCTGACGGTGCGCCGTTGTGAGGATCAGGGTGCGTAGCGCTGGGTCGTCAAGTATGGCCGAGAGACGGCCGAGTGCGTCGGGCTCGCCTCCGCGGAAGGCGTTGGCGGCGACATCTGGATCACCAAACGCAATGACAGTGACCCCACGACGGACAAGGGCACGCAGGATGGTGAGCGTCGACTCGGTCGCCTCTTGCAGGTCGTCAACAAGAACCAGTTTGAGCCGGGACACTCGCTCGCCCGGGTCTTCGGACGCGATAGCTGTTGCCGCGTACTGTGCGAGCTCAGCGGAATCGAGCTGGTTGCCGCGGTAGTTACCAACGACCTCGTGGTATTCGGTAATGAAGTCGGCTGCGGCAATCCACTCGGGGTGCGCGGGTGAGCCGTCCGGTTCCGGCTGCGCGCCCCATTGGCGGAGCTGTTGGGGAGAGACACCGAATTCGGTCGCTCGCATCATCAGTTCACGAAGCTCGGTGCGGAAGCCTTTGAGGCGGCGAACGTCTGGGCCGAGAATTTCAGGCCAAGCGGGGCCCATGCCCTCCACCACGTGGCCTTCGAGAATCTGGGCAATGTCACTGTCTTGTTCGCCACCGGTGATCAGTCGTGGTGGATCTACTTCGTCACGTCGCGCCGCCGCCCCCACGATTTCGAATGCCAGCGAGTTGACGGTGCGAGCCAGTGGACCGTTGGTTGCAACTCCCAACCGCAGAGCGAGTGCGTCTCGCAGCCGGGTGGCCGAGGCACGGCTGGGAGTGAGGACAACAATGTCGTCGGGCGAGTAGCCGAAGCGGGCAACCCGGTCGGCAACAAACTCAATTAGCGTGGTTGTTTTGCCTGTTCCCGGTGCTCCAATAACGGCGGCACAGAGGGACTCGGGCAGGTCAATGACGGCCGCTTGCGACCGGTCGAGGTGAGGTAGAACATACTTGCGCGCTTCGGGCGGCACCCGCTCAAATCCAGTGATACTCACGATGCCAAGCTAGCCCAGCCCACCGACACTCACACCACGTGACGCACCATCTGCGTGAGGTCGCGTTCTGCCGTCAGTGAACGGCGCGAATGCCGCACGCGAACTACCGTAATCTGATCTTGTGGACATTCGAATCGGTATCGCCAACAGCCCCCGTGAAATCAACTTCGAGACGTCGCAGCCCGCTGCCGACATCGAAAAGATCATTGCGGAGGCCCTGGACTCTGACAGCAAGTACATCAAGCTCAGCGACGACAAGGGCAAGGTCTACATTGTTCCTTCCGCGTCTCTCGCCTACGTAGAGGTCGGGTCCGAAACTTCCCGCCGCGTTGGGTTTGTTGCGTAACCATGGAACTCTTGTTCTCAACCGTTATCGCGCTGGGAATCGGCTTTCTCGTCGGCTACCTCACGCCCGGTAGAGACAAGTACGGAAGCTTCGTTGCGCCAGCCGTCGCCGCATCAGTCACCGCCGCCGTGTGGGTCGCACTGGTCTGGCTCGGCTGGACCTTCGACGGTGGCTGGATCTGGGTAGTCAGCCTGCTCCTCGGCGGCCTCGCCGCTTTGGGTGTTGCAACCGTTTTGCCGAAACGCCGCGACAAGGCTGACGCCGAGCTTTCGGCGAAACTGGCTAAGGGCTAAAAGCTCAGGGCTCAGGGCTCAGAACTCACAGCCCAGTGTTCACCAGCCGTGGCACGTGTGTGGCCTGCGCGAAAGCATCGATGCAACCCCCGCGCAGTAGCATCCGCTTGATTGAACTGCGTGTTGAACTGCGTGCGCAGCAATACAGCGGTCGCGGTCTGTTACGCGCTGTTTATTACGCGGTGAGCCCGAGAGCGTCCATCCGGCGGGTGTGCGCCGCAATGAGTTCGGTGAACACCGGCTCGATTCGGGCTTCGTCGGTGTCGTGGTTTTCGGTCGCAACAAGCGCCGACCGGGCAACCAACATGGTGTCGCCGACCAGCCGGCGACCCCACATTGCGAGGCGTGACGCCAGGCGGGGATTGGCGCTAATCGCCGAAAGCAGTTCGGCGGCCAGCATTTTCTCGCCAGAGGGTGTGCGCATGATCGCAACAACTCTCGTCGACGTGTCGTGGGGCAGGCCTTCGGCTAGGCGCAAGAAGAAGTCGTCGAGGAATCCGGCGGTCACGTAACAGCTGGTCACCGCTTCGAACCAGTCGGAGCCCTGCGTGAGGCGCTGGAAACGGTCGATAGCTTCACGGTTCGGATCCATGGTGGTGGAGGCGACAAGCCCATGCCGTTCGATCTCGGCGGCCAGCGCGTGATGCTTAGCCAGTGCAAGAGAGGCAGCACCGCTGAGCGTTTCTTTAGCTTCAGTGGTGGGCGCGGTGGCAACAGCACGCGAAAGGTTCTCGAAAATGGTCAGCTGCAGATACGCGGCCTGTCCCAAATAAGTTTGTAGGTTTGGGGTGAGATCTGCCAGATCCACTTTGGTTGTTGCTGTGTCGCGTCCTCGTTGGCGCAAACGGGGCACCTCAACACGCGCGCCTTTGCGCCAGAACCAGTTCACCACGCAGTTAGTTTAGATGTCTGCGAGCAAATCTCGTGCTGACACCCGGCAGCGCGGTCGCGAATAGCACCGAATAGCCGGTTTTAGGGCCATTTGTGGCCGTTCACGCTAAACTGCCCAGTATGCCCCCCATTCTGGCGGGGGCCCTGCGCCCCAGGACAAAGCGGGCGTACCTCGAAAGTGCTCATCCTCTTAGGCGAACAGGCAACATACTTTGACATTCTCAGAACTTAATATCGACCAGGACATGGTTGACGCATTGGCCACCAAGGGCATTCTTGAGCCCTTTCCGATCCAGTCCCAGACCATTCCTATGGGCCTCGCCGGACAGGACATTATCGGTCAGGCGAAAACCGGAACGGGTAAGACCCTCGGCTTCGGCCTCCCCCTCCTGCAGTCCCTCGGCCTGCACCCTGAGCCCGGCGTCAAGGCGCTGGTCGTGGTTCCTACCCGTGAACTGTGCGTTCAGGTCGCCGAAGACCTGACACTCGCAGCATCCAATCGCGACACCCAGGTCGTCGCCATTTACGGCGGCAAGGCCTACGAAGGTCAGATCGAACAACTCAAGACCGGTGCTCAAGTTGTAGTTGGAACCCCCGGCCGCCTTCTCGACCTTGCCAGCCAGCGCATGCTGTCACTCAAGGACGTCAAGGTGATGGTCCTCGACGAGGCAGACAAGATGCTCGACCTCGGATTCCTCGCCGACATCGAGAAGCTTTTCGCTCAGACCTCCCCCACCCGTCACACCATGCTGTTCTCGGCGACCATGCCAGGGCCGATCGTTGCTCTGGCCCGCCGTTTTATGAACCGCCCCATCCACATTCGCGCCACCGACCCCGATGAGGGTTTGACGCAGGCCAACATCAAGCACGTGGTGTACCGCGCCCACAACCTGGACAAGGATGAGGTCATCTCTCGTATCCTCCAGGCCGAAGGTCGCGGAAAGACGGTGGTCTTCACCCGCACCAAGCGCGCAGCAGCCAAACTCGTTGAAGAACTAAACGACCGCGGATTCAACGCCGCTGCCGTACACGGTGACCTCAACCAGGAGCAGCGTGAGCGCGCCATGGCCGCGTTCAAGGCGGGCAAAAAAGACATCCTGATCGCCACGGATGTCGCAGCACGCGGCATTGACGTCAACGATGTCACCCACGTCATCAACCACACCATTCCAGACGACCACGACACCTACTTGCACCGCGCTGGACGTACCGGTCGTGCAGGCAAAACGGGTATCGCAGTCACCTTTGTGGACTGGGACGACATGCACAAGTGGACCCTCATCAACAAGGCCCTCGACATGGGACAGCCGGAACCGGTTGAGACCTACTCCTCATCACCGCACCTCTACACCGACCTTGACATTCCTGCCGGCTCCAAAGGCCGCCTGAAGCCGACCCCCGCCCCCAAGGTGGAGTCCGCCGCGTCTCGTCCCCCGCGCGAACGCCGCGAGGGAGACTCGTCCCGTCCGCCGCGTGAGCGTCGCGAGGGAGACTCCTCCCGTCCCGCCCGCGAACGCCGCGATGGTGACCGTACCCGCACACGTAGCCGCAACACCTCCGCCGCTGTCGACGGCTCAGCCACCGACACTGTCGCGACCGAGGGCAAACCCGAAGGTAGCGGC
>DASYMY010000586.1:0-1582 GCA_036008825.1 Glaciihabitans sp. | reverse complement strand
CGTGTAGAACAGGCCGGCTGAGGCGGGCATGCCGTGTTCCACCGGGCTCAGATATCTACCCCGCTCGTCATCAGTCTTGTCCACCTCGACCTCGAATTCGGAGAGATGGGCGTTCGCCCAGGCGTCCTGTCGGATACCCGTCACCTGCCACGAAACCCTAACTCCGGGCTTGTCAGTCCTGATGCTGAAGCGGTTGTTCCTGACTTCCTCGGCGACGACCGCCTGGGCGAACTCGCCACCCAGCACAGTCAGCTGGTAGCGGAAGTCCCGATTCAGCGCCTCGAAATAACCAGGCAACTCGATTATGGCAACGCCATCCTCGCCGGTCGTGACGTTGCCATCGTAGATGTTCATCGGATTCGGCGACTCGGTATAGCAGTGGGTGAGATACCGGTCCGCGGGGGCCTGCGGGTGGTCCATCTTGAAGCCACCGCCGAGCTTCGACAAGGCTCCGGTTACCAGCACCCGCCCATTGAACACACCGGTCAAGCCTCCAGCATTATAGTTCTCGGCAAAAACTGCAATTCCACCACCTGCACCACCTGAGGAGATGCGCGCCCAGAGACCGTAACCGCCCCCGCTCAGGTTTTGGGCAAACACTCCGGATCCCCCTGGGCTTTCGGAGTGCCCTTGCACACCGTTTTGCCGCGCACTTCTGCCGTCGACGCCAGGGCCACTGGCACGGTTTATGCCGGATACACCCGCAGAATCGTTAGTTCCGTTGCCACGAACTCCACCGTTGCCACTGGCATTCACGGCAATACCGTTGCCATTTTCGATGAACAGAGTTGAATTCAGATTGGTGGATTTTAGAGTAGTTCGAACTGGACCAGCATCATTTCCGACGCCATCATTAGCAAACTGCATGTTTGGCATTTGATTCTTCCCTTTCTTCACAGATGGTCCGTGCTGCGTGAGTAGCTGGAGGTGGGGCCCAGGGCGTAGTACGCATTCGGAAGCGCCATCACGAGTCGGCCCTGACTCCAAGACCACATCTCGGACAGGATGGAATGAGCTATTCATTCCGCTGGAGATCACGAATCGCATCGCGGTTCGCGTCGAGGGCAACATACTCACCATCGTTTCCCCTTGATACGGAACGAGGCCTGCAATGTGGGGCAAGGTCTCATTCAGCCGGTGCGGTCGGCAGCGCCCCTTAGGTATCCTCCTAGGGGGTCGTTACAGCGGCGTTACACCTGCGTGGCGAACCATGAGCACATTACGGACTTCAAGTGGTTGAACGAGTCCAATGGCACCGCCTCTATGGTGAAGTGGATTGACGTCTAGAAGGGTTCTGCCTATGTCAGTGCCGGTGTCGACAATGCGTTGTTGCCAAGGGGTGCATTCCATCGAATCCGCGCGAAGCGCGCCTGGCGGCGGCGATCAGCACGGCGCCACGAGGGCAGACGGTGCCGGGCTCCTGGGTGCACAAAGCCCGTCAGGGTTGGATGACGCTGGACGCGACTGAGCCTCAGCATCAACGGTGCATCCGTCCGGGCTGCGTGTGGCTCTCGGCCGGCACGGTATCGGCGGCAAGCCGGATTGGTTGGGCCCCCGTTAGCAGTCCAGCGTCTATGCGATA
>DASYMY010000585.1:0-4142 GCA_036008825.1 Glaciihabitans sp. | reverse complement strand
CGGGCGTGCGGGCACCGGACAGGAACAGGCCACTGGGGTCGGCGACCTCGGCGATGCCTTCGCCGGTCATTTCGAAGCATCCGACTTCATCGGTGGGTCCGAACCGGTTTTTGAGGGCGCGCACAAAACGTAAGGCCGTCTGTCGGTCGCCTTCGAACTGGCACACCACGTCAACAAGGTGCTCCAGCAGACGGGGCCCGGCGATGGACCCGTCTTTGGTGACGTGCCCCACCAACACAATGGGCAGGTTGCGGTCTTTGGCTACCCGGATCAGGGTCGAGGCGACCTCGCGCACCTGCGAGGGGCCGCCAGCGAGCCCGTCGATGGTGGAGGAGGAGACCGTTTGCACCGAGTCAACAATCACCAGGTGCGGTTTGACCTCGTCGATTTGGCCGAGGATGACAGCCAGATCAACTTCTGCCGCCAGGTACAGGGAGGCTTCGAGCGCACCCGTACGCTGCGCCCGCAGACGCACCTGGTTGACGGATTCTTCGGCGCTGACATAGAGCACCCGCATGCCGGTGGCCGCAGCACGGGCGGCGACCTCCAATAGGAGCGTTGACTTGCCCACGCCAGGTTCACCGCTGAGCAAAATCGCGGCGCCGGGCACAATGCCGCCGCCGAGTACCCGGTCGAACTCGTTGATACCGCTCGGCCAGTGGGTAACTTCGTCGACACCGATGGCCGTAATCGGGCGGGCAGCACGGGCGGAACTGATCTTGATGGGAGCCACAGCGCGCAGGGCAGGAGCGTTCTCCGCGTTATCAACAACGGTGCCCCAGGCTTGGCATTCACCACAGCGGCCCACCCACTTGAGGGAGGTCCAGCCGCACTCGGTGCAGCGATAGTTCGAGGTGGTTCTAGCCATACCTGAAGCCTAAACCGCACCCCCGTCACTGGAGCGCGCCTGCTCTTCGGTGTGCGCTTTCAGAGCGTCATTAATTGCCGGAATAAAGGCGGATGCCCACACCGCATAGCCTCTGTCATTCGGATGGAAGAGGTCCCCGGCGAACTGGGTGGAGACACCCCACAGGCCTTGCCGTTTGGTGATCTTGTAGAGCGGTACAACGGCGAAGTCGTGCTTCTCGGCCAGTTTGCCCACGATTGAGTTGGCGACCTTCACGTTCTTCTCCGACGGCAAAAAGTAGAACGACGGAAGGTCGGCGATGATGGCGTGCGACGGCAGTCCATCAAGCAGGCGGTCGAGGTCGCTTTCGAACTGTTCGGCGTTGAAGGAGGCAATGTTGTTTGCGCCAATCGACACCGTGACAACGTCGGGTTTCAGCTTGCGCAGCTTCGGCAGCTGCTCGAGCAGGGCGCCGCGCACGGTAGAGCCGCTTACGCCAAGGTTCACGACTCGTACCGATTTACCGCTGACAGTACGCATGTGCTTGGTCAGTTCGCCCACGTAGCTGCGGTGCGGCTTGCTGGCGCCGATGCCCTGTGCGGTGGAATCGCCCATGGCGACGTAGAGGATCTCGCCCTCATGGGAGCGGTAGTCCTTCCACCATTTGGAGTTCACGGGGATGGAGTTGGTGAGCCGTTCCCTCCATAACGCTTGGCGGCGTTGGAGGTAGCGAGCATAGGAGAGCCCGCTGATCGCAAGGGCCGCCGTAGCGAGCCCGGAATAGAACCATTTCACCTCGGAAACTCTACCTACCTAATGTCTGAGGTGGGCCGGAGAATGGAATTTATGGACACCGATCCTCTACACACCGACGTGTTTCACCTCCGCTCCGGGCGCCCGATTGGAGTGACAGAGTTTGGCAACCGATCGTCGCCCCACGTGGTGGTGCTGTCCCACCCCGCACCTGGCTCATCCCTGTTCGACCCCGATCCCGAAGTCACCGCCCAGTTCGACGTGCGCGTGATCGCACTTGACCGTCCCGGGTATGGGCTCTCGAACGTTATTCCGGGGCAAACCGTCACCGTCGCCCACGCCGCTGATGACATCGCCGAGTACCTTGCCGCGCAAAATGTCACCAACGTCGGGGCAGCCGGATGGTCGGCGGGAGGCCGTGTCGCCCTGGCATTGGCTGCAACCCGCCCCGAGCTTGTCTCCGGCGTCGCTGTGGTCGCAACTCCCGCCCCCGACTCCGTGGTGCCCTGGGTTGGAGACGACAATCGCGCCATGCTCAAGTCGTTTCGCGCAGCGCCACCTGACGACGCAGCCCGCATGCTGGCCGCCATGTTCAACGAGTTTTTCGGAGTGCAGCCCAAACCAGACGCCCTCCTCACCCAACTGATCACCCCCGGTATCGATGATGCGATAGCCCACTCGGCTCACGATCGCCTCATCAACATGCTTGAGTCCTCAGCACTCCAGGGCAACCTCGGAACAGCCGCCGACATCATCGCTTATACGCTCCTCGACTGGGGTTTTGACCCTCGCGAGGTGACCGCGCCCACTGCACTGTTTTATGGGGCGGATGACTCTGCCATCGGGCCCCAGCATGGCGAGTGGTACCGCGCCGAGGTGCCCAATGCCCACCTCGAACTGGTACCTCACGTCGGTCATTTGGTGATGATTTCGGCGTGGGAGAAGGTATTGACCCATCTGACTGGTCAGTTCAGCGGCACCAGCTGACGAAAGAACGCCAGAGGTGTACTAAACTCTCTCCCGGAACCGTGTCCGAGCGGCCGAAGGTGCAACTCTCGAAAAGTTGTGTGGGTCTAAAGCCCACCGTGGGTTCAAATCCCACCGGTTCCGCCACAATCAACCCCCTGCTTCCCCGTAGTTACGAGGGAATCAGGGGGTTTTGTTGTACCTGGGCTGCCACAGTGTCGGCCCACAAGCGGGTCTTGCGAACTCTCGCGGGCCTCTTCCGATGAGCGCATGGGCCGTGCGCTGAGACACCCGAAAACACTGGCGGCTGTCATTTGCCGAATATGCTGATGACAAAGAATGTCTGCAGCAAAGGTCGTCAGAACGCAGTTCTGAGCGGGGCATTCACAGTGAGGATCAGCGTTGTGAAAAAGTATTTTTCCCGTTTAGGGATCGTGGCGATCGCTGTCATTGTGATGTTGCTAGCACAACCGATCGCCGCCTCAGCCGGGGCGAAGTTGCCGCCAGCCAACGGGGTGTTCGACTACCAGCTCGGCGGTGCGTATAAACCGGCGGCAAACGTCTCGATCGTTGTCCGCGACCGCACCGACTCACCCGCTGCCGGCAAGTACAACATCTGTTACGTAAATGGCTTCCAGACGCAGCCTGGCGAAAGTGCTTCGTTTGCGAAGAAATACCCCAACCTGTTGGTCAAGGGATCAAACGGAAAACCCATTGTTGATCCGGACTGGCCGGACGAATACCTCTTCGACATCTCAACTGCCGCCAAGCGAACCCAGCTGAGCAAGATCGTGGGCGCGTGGATTGACGGTTGCGCGAAGAGCGGATTTCGGGCCGTGGAAGCAGACAACTTGGACAGCTACACCCGCTCCAAAGGACATTTGACCCAGGCCCACGCCATCGCGTTTGCCAAGCTCCTTGTCGCTCGCGCGGATAAAGCCGGGCTCGCCATTGGCCAGAAAAATGGTGCGGACTTCACAAAGATCGGTAAAAACAAGATCGGATTCGACTTCGCCGTCACCGAAGAGTGCCAGGTTTACAAGGAGTGCAAGGCGTACACCGACGTGTACGGCACCCAGGTGTACGAAGTTGAGTACACGGATAACGGGTCGAAAGCTTATCCGGCGGCCTGCAAGGCTCGGGGAAAGACCGTGTCGGTGATCTACCGAGACCGTGACCTCGTCCCGCGGGGAACTTCGGGTTACGTCTACAAATTTTGCTGAGCGAAGTGAGGAAAGCGTCCTCGCGTAAGAAGTACGCCCATCTAGTTAATGCATACTTCTTTGACTAAAACCGATCGCGCTGCACCCACCGGAACGGAGCACACAATGACTGACCAGCCAGTACCCGACAACACGTTTAAGGTCATGGTTGAACGCGAGATGGACGCCCCGGCGCAGATCGTCTTTGACGCCATTACGCTCCGCACCTCCGGCTGGTTGTGGCCCACCAATTTTCCGGCTCTGCAAGCGAGTACCCAGCCGGAAGAGGGTGTGATTACCGAGTGGGACCCGCCCCACCGCTACACAAACCGTATGGACGACGCGAACGGCTTCTTCAACGTCCTCGATCACAC
>DASYMY010000584.1:0-1542 GCA_036008825.1 Glaciihabitans sp. | reverse complement strand
CACAACTGCACAAGCACCGCAATGCCCACCCCCAGAATCACTAGGTCGCCGATGGCTTTGAAGCGCACCCCGTCGTAGAGCAGGTAGAGCACGTTTGCGACCCCTGTCACCACCAGCGAGACGTTCATCAGGTCGAGAACTTGGGCGAACTCTGCCGTCAGAAAGGGCACAAAGCTCCAGCCCGGCCACACGTTCAGTCCATACAGGACGGCGCCGTTGACCAGGATCGACAGCAGGTAACCACCACGCCGTGCGGGGCGCGACGGACGATGTTCGGGAATCGACATGGCCCCAGTGTTATTAGCGGGCTGCGGCCACCCCAGGACCAAAGGTCCCGACTGAGGACGCGGGCGCAGGATGCGGGCGGAGGACGCGGGGCGGGACACCGACCGACGGGCCATTCGGGGTAACCAACCGAGGTGACTGGTCAGCGCGCGGTCTAGCCAGAAGCCTCGACGAAACCTTAGGTTGAGGTGGGAGAGTGGGAAGATGCGAAACAGATTTGTGACGGTGGCCGCGCTGGCTGGTGCACTGGTGCTCGTGGGTGCGGTTCCGGCCAACGCGGAAGATCCGGTGGAGTTCGGCTCCTCCCCCGTTGTGGACAGCGCTGGGGTGCTCGGCGGCGATATAGCCGCGGTTGAAGAGGCCGCCGAGGCGTTGTCGGACAACAGCACCGTGGACCTTTTTGTGGTCTACGTTGACACATTCACCAACCCGTCGACGGCCGTGGAGTGGGCAGATGCCACAGCGACCGCCAACAATTTGGGCCCAAGCGACTACCTTCTGGCCGTCGCCATTGACGACCGGGCGTACTACCTCTCCGGGGATTCCGCCGGCCCCATCTCCGAGAGCGACCTTGCCGAGATTGAAACCACGCTGATTGAACCAGCGCTGAGCGACGGCGATTGGGCAGGAGCAGCCATCGCTGCCGCCGACGGACTCGATGATGCCGTAGGTGGTGGCGGTTTCGGCGGCGGGCTCATGATCATCATCGCCCTGGTGATTCTGGCCGGTCTCGCCCTCGTCATTTTCGCGATCGCCCGTTCGCGGCGCAAAGCCGGGGAGAGGGGCATCCGCTCTGAAAAGGCGGGTCAGGCGGCGGCACCGCAAATTCCGCTCGCCGAACTGCAGCAGAGCGCCGCGAGTGCGCTGGTGCAGACAGATGACGCCGTGCAGACCAGCACCGAGGAGCTCGGTTTCGCCACCGCATCCTATGGGGATGCCGCAGCACCCTTCCAGCAGGCCTTGGCTCAGGCGAAGGAGAAGTTGGGCGAAGCGTTTCGTATCAAGCAGAAGTTGGATGACGCGCAGCCTGATACCGAGGAGCAGACGCGTCAGTGGAACACCCAGATCATCCAGCTCTGTGAAGAAGCCAACGCGGTTCTCGACGAGCAGGCCGAGGCCTTTGATGAGTTGCGGGCACTGGAGAAGGACGTTCCCGGCGCGATCGCGAACGTCGCTCGTGACCTTGCGGCCGTTGGGCCGCGTGTTGCTGGAATCCGCTCCGAACTCGCGGAGTTGCAGGCGCAGTACTCGGACGAG
>DASYMY010000583.1:0-2019 GCA_036008825.1 Glaciihabitans sp. | reverse complement strand
GGATAAAACCAAAGGCAGCGTCTACGCCACCGCGCAACGAATGGCCTCCACCTTGGCCGACGACGATCTGCTGGCGTGGACGTCGAATGAGACTGCTCGCCGGTTTGAACCGGTCGAGTTCATTCGCAGCCACGACACCCTGATTCTGTTGTCCAAAAATGAGGGCTCAGGCGGGGCCATCCTGACCTCCCTTATTCGAGCGATCTGTAAAACGGCGGAGTCGATCGCGCAAAACAATGGCGGCCGCCTCGACGTTCCCTTGGTGGTGGAGTTGGACGAATGCGCGAACATTGTCCGGTGGCCGGAACTGCCCTCGGTGTATTCGTTCTATGGCTCTATGGGCATCATCCTCAACGCCTACTTCCAAGGCTGGTCACAGGGGGAGGCCGCGTTTGGCAAAGAAGGAATGCGCACCCTCTGGGATGCGGCAGCAAACCGCGTCTTCGGAGGCGGAATCCTGGACGACGACTTCCTCAAATCCCTCGCCGCACTCATCGGTGAACACGACGAAACCACCTACGGAACCTCCACCGGACGCGACGGCGAAATGTCCTCGTCCACCAACACCCGCAAGGTCAACACCATGGACGTCGCCGCACTTGCCTCGCTGCCGGAGTGGCGTGCGGTGGTCTTCAATTCCAAATCACGACCAGTAATGGTCCGGACCGTTCCCTGGTTCCGCGACAAGGAACTAAAAGCAGCAATCAGAAAAGAGGCTGTTACTAGTGGCCGATGAACTGAACGAACCGGATCTGCTCGGACTCACGGACGAGGAGATCGACGCGCTAAAAGGCCGCGACCTCAACGATGACGACGTGGACCCTCTGGACGTGAATCAACTATTTCTGGACTGGGTTGCCCAGCATTTCGCCACGGTGGAAGTGACGGGCTCAAATGATGCGGCCAAGTGGTGTCCGGAATGGTGGAAACATCCCGAAGCTGTAGCCCGGCTCCGGGCGGTGTGGAGTGCCCGGCTACAGGCGGATGCGGAGATGGAATCGGAGACCGGCGACCTCGCCGCGGTGTCCTCCTGGTGGCTCAACCACTGGGACCGTCATGCAGCCATTTTGCTCGACCGCAGTAACGGCCCGTTCCGGGACTGTGACGCCCACCGCGGGCATCTCAGTGGTCGCGACGGCAAAAACGCGCCGCTGATCAACGTTCCTATGCCATCGAAGTAGCCCGCTCTCGACCGATCTTCTCGGCGGTTTTGGAGAGAACGCGACCGCGAAATGGATCACCTCGGCCGCCGATAAAGGTGTGGCGAGTCAGCGGTTCAGTAGCTACACGGATACGGGCTGCGAAAGTTGTGCTGCGCGAATGCGCTTGTCTATCCGGGAAAACACTCACTAAACGAGATGGCGGAAAATGGCACCATGGTATATGAGAGGCTCTTGACCTGAGTCAACTTTGAGAGCCCTCACCTCGAGAAGCACGATCTGGTGGTCCCCGGCGGCAGTCTCCGAGAGAATGTCGCAGTCCAGCCACAGAACAGAGCCATGGATGAACAATGCGCCCTCGTCTGTTGACATTGTCGGCACTCCAGCAAAGCGATCACCCGAACGTGAAGCCAATTGGTAGCAAAGTTCGGCATGTTCGCTGCCGAGCACCGACACACCGATGCGGCCATGGCGGCGCAGCGTCGGCCACGTCGTGGAGCTATTCTGCACGGAGAACATCACCAACGGCGGATCAAACGATGCGCCCACAGAAAAAGACGACGCGACGATACCCGTTGGTACCCCGTCGACGAGCGCGCTAAGCGCAGCAATACCAGAGGGAAATCGACCGAAGGCTTTACGAATCACGGCCGGGTCTGAGCTAACAGGTTCTAATCCGTGCTGAAACCGCTGGTCGTAAGGCTGCAAAAGAGTCACAGGTTCGCCCCAGTCGGTTCAAAGGCAGATTCGGCTTCATCGATATAAGCTGCTACCCCATGAATAAGCGGTAATAGCAGGGTTAGCACCTCACTTGATTCACGCGCCCAAGCGTCTACGATTTCCTCCAAGCGGTCCATCT
>DASYMY010000582.1:0-2665 GCA_036008825.1 Glaciihabitans sp. | reverse complement strand
TCCTATTGGGCGCGACACCGCTGATCCTGGCATTGGTGGGTCTCGCGGTGTGGGTGCTGGTGGGCCGATCGCTGGGCTCCGTGGAGCGCATTCGCCAGCAGGTCGACATCATTGACAGCCAACGTCTTGCGGACCGGGTCGACGTACCACCCACGCACGATGAGATCGCCAGACTGGCTACCACGATGAACACCATGCTGGAAAGGCTTCAGGCATCGGACAAAGCGTTGCGCGCTTTCTTCTCCGATGCCAGCCACGAGCTACGCAGCCCACTCTCCACACTGGTCACGACTGCCGAGATCGCGGCTGCGGATGCAACGGGCCGCAGCTGGATAGACCTGCAGCCGACTGTGTTGTCGGAGTCGACGAGGATGCAGGCCCTGGTCGAGGACTTACTGACGCTGGCCAAGGCCGACTCGCGTGCGCTAGTGCCCAAGCCGGTCGAGGTAGATCTTGAAGATGTCCTGGACATCGAGATCAGGCGGCTACGGTCGGTGACGCAGCACCGGATCGTGGCACGCATAGAGCCGGTGCGTGTCGCAGGTGATGCTGGCCGCCTGGCGCAGGTATTCAGGAACTTGCTGGATAACGCGGTGCGGCACGCAGTCTCGTCCATCACCATCTCCACCGAGCGCAGCGATGACTGGGTGTCGATCTGCATCGACAACGATGGGGAGACCGTGCCATCCGAGCAGCGCGAGCGCATCTTCCAACGGTTCGTCCGGCTGGAGCAGAGCCGAACTCGGGACGGCGGCGGCAGTGGCCTGGGGCTGGCAATCAGCGCGGAGATCGTCGCACTTCATGGCGGCACCGTGAAAGCGACAGAGTCGCCGCAGGGATGGTGCCGGTTCGTCGTGACGTTGCCTGTGCGGGACTGGTGATCAACGGTTCGGTCGGCAACGACACCGTCACCGTCAGTGTGGATCCGTCGCGTTCAACACGTCAGGGCTGAGTCGGTAGCCCATGCCTCGCATGGTCGTGAGCGTGTGCAGGCCAAACGGTACGTCGATCTTCTTGCGCAGGTAACCGATGTAGACCTCTACGACGTTGTCCCCACCCTCGTAGGCGGGATCCCAGACGTTCTCAAGGATTTGAGTCTTGGTCAGCACATCACCCGGGTGGCGCATGAAGAACTGCAGGAGCCCGAACTCGCGCGCGGTGAGAGTGATCTGTTGGTCCCTGCGCTGCACCGACCGGCGCGCCGGGTTCATGATCAGCGATCCGACCGTCAAGGTGACCGGCCGTTCCGGTCCTCCACGGCGGACCAGCGCGCGTAGTCGGGCAACCAGGACAATGAAGCTGAACGGTTTGGTCAGGTAGTCGTCGGCGCCGAGGTCGAATGCATCGGTCTGGTCATACTCCCCGTCCTTGGCTGTCAGCATCAACACGGGTGTCCAGATCTTGCGCTCACGCATCTGCTCCAACACCTTGTAACCGTTGAGACCGGGAAGCATGATGTCCAAGACGATGACGTCGTAACCGGCCTCGGTGGCGGCCCAGAGCCCGTCCACCCCGTCATGAGCCAGGTCGACGATAAAGCCTTCGTTGGTGAGACCGCGTCGCATCGACTCAGCGAGCAGTCGCTCGTCCTCCACCACCAATACCCTCACCGCTACGATCCCCCTGCCCTCTTCGACACCGGCGCCTGAGCGTGAGCCCACACCGCTAGTTGCAATGGCTCATCATTGCGCGTGCAGGCTGAGTCCAACCTGTGAAGGTGCGTCCAGAACCACGCGCTCTGCTCACGCCGAGGGCTGAGCTACGACATATCGAACCAAGGCTCAAGCCTTCGATAGGCGTCGGTGAACTTCAGATGGGCTTTCTCGTACTCGGAGTGTCTACTCGGTTCCGTCGTAGACGTTGCAGTCCGGTGGGACAGCTGTTGGCGATCTCGAAACTGTCGAACATGCCCACCCCGACGCCACCGACGATGGCCGCGCCAAGCGCGGTCGCCTCGTCGACAAGATTGCGTCGGCGGATGGGCAGGCCCCACACATCCGCGAACACCTGCAACAGCAGATCCGAGTTGGCGGCGCCGTTCTGCTGGAATGCCTGCAGCCCGGTGCACAGGTTGAAGGCAATCCCCTCGATCACCGCTCTGGTCAGGTGCGGAGGGCCGTGGTGTCGACCCAAGCCCGCGAACACTGCTCGTGCCCGCGGGTTCCAGTACGGAGACCGCTCCCCCGGGGTTGCGCAGTCTCAGTCGGTGACCACGGGCGGTCTCGCTCTGGCGGCCGCTGGCCTTCGGAGTACCGCGGTCGTTCTCCGGGGCGAACCTCTGCCGGATCGTAACTCACCGAGCAGCGACGAACGGCTCGCAGCTAGTGTTCGGCAGACACATTTCCATCGTTTCATGTGAGGCAAGGAGTAACTAAATGGAGACCCAGATGAAGGCCGTCCGGTTGCCGGGAGGTCAGCAGGTCGAAGTAATCGATCGGCCCATTCCCCGACCGAAGCCCAACGAGGTGTTGATCAAGGTACGGGCGTCGGCGATCTGCGCCAGTGACCTCTCGCTGTATGCCGGGAACGCATTGGTCGGCGGTGCGAAGGCCGGCACCGGAACCATCACGCCGGGGCACGAGGCAGCCGGTGACGTCGTCGACGTCGGTTCCGCCGTGACCTACGTCAAGCCTGGTGACCGCGTCGCGGTTCATCTTTCCGTTGG
>DASYMY010000581.1:0-1576 GCA_036008825.1 Glaciihabitans sp. | reverse complement strand
CCCCGTCTCCGTCAGCAACCGTTGCAGTGCCGCCTCCGGCAGAAACCACCGAGGCTCCGAGCGCAGATACCCCTTCAACGCCGCAGCCACGGTTGGGGTTATTGTGTCCCGATCTCAGCTCGGAGGAAGATGCCTCCGCTGCGCTGACTGAGGGCGTCACCGCGCACAATCCTGCGCAGACATCGCTCGGCGCTTACGCTCAGATACCCGAGGCGTATCCGGTGCGCGCCCTCGGCGGCCTGGCCTGTGAATGGTCGAACGGTATACCGATGAGCGACAAACGCGGCACCGTTCCTGAATATGTTGGGCTGGAGTACTTCGTTCTGCCTGAGGCGCAAGCCCAGTGGGACCAGTATGTGGGCACCTACCAAGTTGTTGATGACGAACAGGTGTACTGCACGGTTGATGCCCCGATTTACTGCACAATCAACACCCTCGTCAATGGATACTGGGTGGAAGGGGTGCTGTCAGGTCTCGCGGTGGATCCATCGCTGCCTGACGCTGACATTCAGTCAGCCGCACGCGAAGTGTTCGCGCCCGCGGTAGATGCGGTGTCGAGCGCTGTAGCGCCTGGTGCGTTGTGGGTCGCTCCGGAGGAGACCGTTCCGCTTCCGGGTTCTTGCGACGAAATGGTCACCCCGACGGAGGTAGCGACGGCGTTGGGCCTTGAGCAGGAGGTGCGCTCAACCACAGGAGGTGGAGGCTGGAGCCTGTCGTCGGCCGCATTCGACACAGCCGCCGAACTGCCATGCAGCTGGATACTGAACGGCTCCGACGCCGGACTCGGCACACTTACCTGGTTGCCCGGAGGCCGGTGGGCGGCCGAGGAGGCCATGACTGTCGCAACACATCCATCCACCCCGGAACCGGTGGAGTTAGTGGGTATGGCTGAGCCCGACAGTGCGGACATCCGCTGTTCGGATTCGGATACTGCCTGCACGATCGACATGATCGTGGGTGGCAACTGGATCCAGGTGACGGTAGATACGTCGGGAACGAGTCAAACTCTGCCACCGATCGACATTCGCGGTGGGGCCACCACGATCGCCGAAACGGTTGTGGCGAACGTCTCGGGTTAGAAGCTGCGACCGATTTCGCTGAGGCGCTTCACTCGTTCGGCGATGGGTGGGTGGGTGCTGAACATGCGGTCGATCATGCCGGGCTTGTTCGGGTCCGAGATCCACATGTGGGCCATGCTTGTGTTCTGGCGGCGCATTGGGCGCCCGTAGGCGGCGAGCTTTTCCAGGGCGCTGGCGAGCGCGTCGGGGTGGCGAGTGGTCAGGGCACCGGTTGCGTCGGCGAGGTATTCGCGCTGACGGGACACAGCCGCTTGCACCACTCCGGCGACCAGCGGAGCCAAGATCATGGCCGCGAGCCCCAGGATCAACACGATCGGGTTACCACCGTTGTTATTGCGGTTGCCCCCGCTGAAGAAGGACATACGCAGGAAAATGTCGGCGATAAAGCCGACGGCGACAACGAGTCCAAAAACGAGCGTGGAGACGCGAATGTCATAGTTCTGCACGTGACCAATTTCGTGGGCCATAACGCCCTCGAGCTCGGCGTCATCCATAAG
>DASYMY010000580.1:0-1708 GCA_036008825.1 Glaciihabitans sp. | reverse complement strand
GCCGTTGACGGTGGGGTGCGCGAACGCGACGGACACACCGAAGCGGCCGTTGACCTGATGAAACTGGCTGGCCTGGTCCCTGTCGCCGCCATTAGCGAGATCGTTGCCGACGACGGTGAGATGATGCGCTTGCCTGGCCTGATCGAGCTTGGCCTGCGTGACAACGTTCCCGTCATCACCATCGCCGCGCTGATCACCTACCTGCAGGAGTTCCACGCAGACGCTGAGCTACCGGTAGCCCCCATTCCCGAGACCTCTCGCGTCATTTTTGAGGTCGAGACGACCGTGCCCACCGAGTATGGACCATTCCGCTTTCGCGCCTACCGCGACCGGATGACCGGCGCCGACCACCTCGCCGTCATTGCCGGCACCCCCACCAACGGTGCGCTTGTTCGCGTGCACTCCGAGTGCCTCACCGGTGAAGCGTTTGGGTCCCAAAAATGTGAGTGCGGTCCCCAACTCGACGCCGCCCTCGACGTTATCCAAAACCAGGGTGGAGTGGTGATCTACATGCGCGGTCACGAAGGACGCGGTATTGGTCTCATCAACAAACTCAAGGCCTACCGTCTCCAAGAAGACGGCCTCGACACTCTCGATGCGAACCTTGCACTCGGACTACCGGCGGATGACCGTGACTACAGCGCCGCGGTTGCCATCCTGGAAGATCTTGGGCTCAGCGAAGTGCGCGTGATCACCAACAACCCCGACAAGATTCAGCAGCTGACGGAGCGAGGAATCACGGTCACCGACCGGGTTCCGCTCATCGTTGGTGTCGGTGAGTTCAACGAGGGATACCTCGAAGCCAAGCGTGACCGGATGGGCCACGTGCTCCCCGACAACTCAACCCTCGACAGCCAGGTGCTGTTGGGCCAGAAAGGACAGCCAGTATGAGCGGCGAAGGAATCCCAGACATCAAGACCGATGGCACAGGCCTGAAGGTCACCATTGTGGCCGGCATGTGGCACGAGGTCATCACCAACGGACTACTGGTGGGTGCGCGCCGCGCACTGACCGAATCCAACGTGGAGATCACCGAGGTTCGTGTTCCCGGAAGCTTTGAACTGCCCGTTGTCGCCAGAGCCGCACTCGACGCCGGCGCCGACGCGGTGGTAGCCCTCGGTGTGATCATCCGTGGTGGAACCCCCCACTTCGAATACGTATCGGATGCCGCCACCAGCGGCCTCACCCAGGTCAGCATTCTCACCGGCAAGCCCGTGGGATTTGGTGTACTGACCCTCGACAACGAGCAGCAGGGTCTCGACCGTGCTGGCCTTGAAGGATCGAAAGAAGACAAGGGAGCCGAGGCCGCTCAGGCAGCAGTAGCGACCGCCGTTCTGGTGCGTCAGCTGCGCGGCAGGGTTCTCTAACTGAGCGTTGGTTCGTCGACGATAAGTCGGGTGGCCGTGTCGAGGTCCGTGATCAGCACGTCCACCCACTGACCTCGAACGGCCGCCCGGATGGCGTCGAATTTGCGGCGCCCTCCCGCGATTCCCACCGTGCGGGGCACTGCGCGAAGATCTTCGCTGCTGATACCAACTACCCGGTTGTTCAGTTCGGTGTCGACTAGGGCCCCGTCGGCGTCGAAAAAGCGTAGGCAGATGTCGCCAACAGCGCCCCGCAGCCGGAGGGCATCCATGTCAAATTCAGACACCGCGTTGCCGGAGTCCTTCAACAGTGGCGACGGCTGCAGACTGCCAATACCGGCGAG
>DASYMY010000579.1:0-7677 GCA_036008825.1 Glaciihabitans sp. | reverse complement strand
CATGGTGGCACACTGACGGGGACCTTGGCCGCAACATTGAGGTGGTCACCGACATGTCGAAGAGCCGCCTCGCGGGCTTCACCGGTTACCGCCGCACGGAAGACGCCTTCATTGCCCTGTTCGAGCGTTACCGCAACGCCCGGCTCACCCCCTGACACTCATCCCCTGACACAGTGTTCAGGTAGCTAATTGAGCGCCTGGATCACCCCAGCAGCGCCGCAAGGTGGGAGCGTGAACGCGCACCCACCTTGCGGTAAATGTGAGTGAGCCGCAGCTCCACGGTGCGCAGGGAGATGTACATGGCCGCCGCAATTTCCTTGTTGCGGTAGCCCTCCCTCACCTTCTCGACGATCAGCTGCTCTTCCTCTGTAAGCACACCGAGTGCGCTCAACGGGGTAGTTTCGGGCGCCAAATGAACGTGATCGGCGCGGTCGACCCAGGACTGCACGCCCGCATTCGCAAAGGCATTGCGCGCGGCCGCCGCTGTTTTTTCGCTTTCTCGGACGAGCCCTAATCGGGACTGCGCCGAGGCGAAATTGGTCAGTGTGCGTCCGAGCGCATAGGGAGAATCATCCGCCTCAAATAAATCGAGAGCTGCGCGGAACGCCACGATACATTCATCGTCGGGAGCAACAAGCGCTCGACCTCGCGCGACGGCGAGGGTTAGCCACCGCGAGGGGAATCTGTCGCGGTGCGCATCCAATGCGTCCAACACACTGCGAGCTTCACGGAGTCGTTTGGTGGCGACATACGCTTCCACCAGGTCAATCGACGCCCGCGTCAGGGCGGGGTTCGCGAACGATTGGCCGATAACGTCCGCAAATTCAAGCAGCCGTGCCGCCTCTTCAAATTTGCCTTCCGAGAGCGCAAACTCACCCTGCAGAGCGAGAGCTTGGGCGGCAACCCCAGAGTTGTGTTCAACCAGGGTCTGTTCCATGCACTGCTCGAAGAGTGTTTTTGCTGCGACCAACTGCCCGGTCGATTGCAGGTACCAGCCGTGGAGGAGCTGCCGGGACGCTTTGGATTGCCGTGGCGGCACCGTATTGGTCAGCCACTCTTCGCACGCGGCGCGGGCTCGGTGATAGTTGCCCGCCCGAATCTCATTCACGGCGAGAAAAAATCGAGCCGATTCAGCCCACAGCGCCGAGGTCGGCTGCGGCCGGGTCAACGCGATTGTCAGTACATGGCGGGCGCGTGCATATTGCTCGACATACATCAGGGTTTTGCCGCACAGGATGAGCGCCTGCGGTGACCAGGTTGCGACGCCAACGAGCGCTGCGTCTGGGGTGTCAGAATCCGTGGGGAATCCGTCGGCCAACGCGCCAGCCGCCTCCTCCATTGAGTGCGTCAGCTTGGCGTGCGCCGGATCGATGGCGTTGACGAGAAGACGGACCGCTTCCAGCTCGCCCCTGCCCAGATCCGGGACAGAAGGCGACAGCGACTCCGCCCTGGCCAGATAGCGACGCGCCTCGGCCACTTCCCACCGCTCCGCATGGAACGACGCCGCAATGGACAGCAGTCGCAGCGCACCCGCTGGCGCATTGGTGGCGTAGATGCTGAGGGTGGCGTCGATGTCGTTGGTGGGAACAATGTGAGTGCGGGCGTAATCGATACTTGCCAGAACCGCTGCGACGCGAACACTCATGTCAGCGCTCGCGCAATCGGGTCTGGCCTGCAGCGCGTAGCGGCGGGCCAGATCCAGTTCGGCTTGGTTGAGCAAGGTGGCGGCCAAGTCGACCACACGCGAAAGGTGTCGTTCCTTGCTGGAGGCGAGCCGGAGCGCCCGCTCGGTGAATTCAATAGCGGCGGGGCTGCAGCCTTCCTCCGCGAATTGAGCGGCAGCGCCAAGAAGCTCTTCCGTTGTCTCCTCGTTGTGGTGCAAGAAACTGCTGTGCCATCCGGCCAATCGAGGGTCCGCGGCGCGGTAGACCTCGGCAAGGCGACCGTGCAGTTCCCGTCGAGTCCGTGAGTCCAATCCCCAGTACAACGCCGAACGCAGTCGCGGGTCGCGAATCTGGATGTAGTTGCCGTGCACGGTCACCAGTTCGGAGTACAGAACTTCTTCGAGCGCGTCGATGTCGGTGCCATCCAGCGACAACAGTCCTGAGGTGTTTGCCATCGGCGCAAGAGCAACAAGTTCGAGAAACTTCTTTTCGTCCTCACCCACCCGACCCAGCGCATGCCGGGCGAAGCTCAGTTGACTTGGGCTCGGTCGAAACGGCAACACCAGCGGCTCTTTGCCTTGCAACTGCAGTTCGTTGAGAGTGTGCGCGTTTTCGACGATGGTGGCGGGCGATCCGCCAGAGTTGTCGGCAATGATTTGCGCTGTCCCGGCGTCCCCACTTGGTCCAGCGGTGGAGTCCGCCAACTCGCGCGCATCGATGGGTGTGAGCACCCCGAGCGTAATTCTGCGGAAACCCGCGAGCGGATTCGAGGGCGGAATTTCCGTTGCCGAAGCGACCAAGCGGATGCCCGTATTCGCGAGCCCATCCGCGATCAGGCTGAGCAGGGCTTGGCTTTCCACATCCATCCGATCGACGTCGTCAACCAGCAGGAGGATGGGATCGACCGGCACCGCACGCAACGTGGCGAGGATGTCGCGGGCAACGTCGAAGAGTTCTCCCCGTTGTCCAGAGAAGGCGCTCACTTTCGACGCCACATCAATGGCGGATACCTCTTCGGAGAAGGCGAACACACGCGCAAACCCCGAGAACGGCCATGAGGCTTCCGCCGGCATGGTCTGCACAAGTGTTGAGCGGATGCTGGTTTGACCCCCAGCGGCGTCGAGCAAGTGCGATTTTCCGCTGCCGGTTTCGCCCACAATGAGGAGTGCACTTTCGTGGATGCCGGAGACCACTTGAGCTATTCGGTCGAGTTCTTCTCGACGGCCGATTAACTGCATCGTTCACCCCCGTGCGGGGCGTAAGCATCGGCGCGCTCTCTCGAGGACCGGTGGGGTTGGTCGGAAATTGTCAGGGTACGCGGGTGCTGGGGTAAGCAACACCTCAGGAAAGAACTCGTCATCACTTGTCGGGGTCCTGTGATTCGATTCGAAACGGAAGTGGTGGGAAAACACACGTCGGGTACGTGGTTTGCCCGAGCCGTCGGCATCGGTGACGGCGGCCTTTTCACTGTTTACCGCATCCTGTCTAGCGGCACAACGACCCGGGTGGCCCTTGCTATTACCTACAACCGTGGGTTAGAGGGACCTCCTCAGCGTCAACTTGGCGAGTCAGAGATGGGCTTGCGCAATCGCTTCGTTTACGGCCGGCTCCGACGAGGGGGAGCGAGATTCTGACCTGCTCAAGTACCCAATTCGGGACTGCCTGACGTGCCATCCCATTAGTTCGCCCGAGCGGTCAACTTCGCCCGCGTCGATGGCAGCCAGAATGATGCGATGCTCGGGCCAAAGTTTTTTACCGCGGGAATGTTCATCCGCCGCGTACAGCCATTCAATTTTCCCAGACAGCTGTCGCAATAAAACGCCCAGGGAGGCGCTGCCGCTGAGGTCAGCAATTCCAAGGTGAAACCGGTTGTTGAGGTCGGGAAGTTGGTCAAGGTCACCGATTTCGACGGCGGCATCACCATCGTCGAGGATGCGGGCGAGGATGCTGCGTATGCGCCACCACTCTTCGGGCGGTGGCGCATCGGCGCTAAACAGCGCCGCCGCGCGCGCAGCCGCGCGCCGCGCTGTGGCAATTTCGAGTGCTTCGCGAACGGCAAACAGGTCATCAGCATCATCGACCGGGATGGGAGCAACGCTCGAGCCCACATTGGCGCGAGACTCCACAAAACCTTCCGCCTCGAGGGCGCGCAATGCTTCACGCACCGGCACACGGGATACCCCATGGGTCAGGGCCAGGGATGCTTCGGTGATTCTGGTACCAGGCTGGAGCGACCCGACAATAATGTCGCGCCGAATGGCATCCTGCACACTGAGTTTGGACGCCCGATCCAGCTCAGCGGTCAAAAGCACCTCCCGGAATCGCGCCAAGAAGCTCCCGCGTGTACTCAGCAGCGGGGCGCGCGAACACGTCGTCCACACTTCCATTCTCGACGATTTTTCCCTGTTTCATAACGATTACACTATTCGCAATCTGGCGCACAACGGCTAGGTCGTGAGTAATGAACAGGTAACTGATGCCCAAACGTTTCTGAAGGGAATCCAACAATTCGAGGATTTGATCCTGCACGAGTACGTCGAGGGCCGAGACCGCTTCGTCGCAAATAAGCAGTTCAGGGTCGAGCGCGAGCGCTCGCGCGATGGCCACACGTTGACGTTGACCCCCAGAGAGCTCATTGGGCCGGCGTTGCGCAATGCTGCGCGGTAAGGCGACCTGATCGAGCAACTCCCCGACACGCTCCCTGCGGCTGGCACGGTCGCCAACTTTGAAGATCCGCAGCGGTTCATCAATAAGACGCTCAATGCTGTAGGTCGGGTCGAGGGAGCCGTATGGGTCCTGAAACACGGGCTGCACCCGTCGCTGAAGCGCTGCGCGTTCAGATCCGCGACTGGCGGTGATTGTCTGTCCGTCAATACGTGCGTCCCCGCTGGAGGCCGTCTCGAGTCCCAACACAATCCGGGCCACAGTGGTCTTACCTGACCCCGACTCCCCCACAATTGCCGTGGTTGTGCCACGCGCCACCGAGAACGAAACGTCGTCAACAGCCCGCAGAATGCTGCCGCGCTGACCGCGAAGCTTGAACTCTTTGACCAGGTTCTCAACCACCAGAATGGGCTCGTTGAGAATCTTGTGTGCAACTCCCAACTCCGCAGCGGTCGGGCGGGAGGCGACCGTTGTCGCCGTTGGAGCCGCAGCCACCAACCGTTTGGTGTACTCGTGCTGGGGGTTCAGCAAAATCTCCGCTGGGGTACCCGACTCCACAATGTTGCCGTCCAACATCACGATGATGCGATCGGTACGGTCAGCAGCCACACCCAAATCGTGGGTGATGAACAGCAGCGACGTTCCACGCGACTCCACCAGGGTTTGCAGGTGATTGAGAATTTGCCGCTGCACAGTGACATCCAAGGCGGATGTCGGTTCGTCGGCAATCAGCAACTCCGGTTCCCTGGCAAGCGCAATGGCGATCAGCACACGCTGCCGCATCCCGCCGGAAAATTCGTGCGGAAACTGGGTGGACCGCCGGGCAGCATCCGGAATTCCCGCTTCGGTCATCAGTTCAACCACCCGCTGGCGAATCGTGTCCCTGCCGCTGAGCCCGTGTTCAACGAGGGCATCCGCTATCTGAGCGCCCACCTTCATCGCGGGGTTCAAATTGGATGCGGGGTCTTGCGGCACCAGGGCAATACGGCTTCCGCGCACCAACCGCATGTGCTTCTCAGTAGCGGATGCCAGTTCGTCTGGCCCCAGCAAAATGGATCCGCCCGAGATCCGTCCGGCGCCGGGCAGCAGGCGCAGAATGGCCCCAATGATGGTCGATTTTCCTGACCCGGACTGGCCAACGATGGCCACCCGTTCCCCGGGCTGCACATCAAAACTGACCTTATTCAGAACCGGCTGCGCGGAATCCCCAAAGGTAACTTCGAGGTCCCGTACCGAAAGCAGCGGCTGGGCAGTGGCGGTTCTGGTGTCAACGTCCTGCAGCATATCCTTGCGCTCCTCGTGGGTTGGCGGCGGCGGAAAGTAATCCGGTGTTGGGGTCGCGTGAGACGGAGGACAGACGGCCGAGCGACCAATCCCCCGCCTTGGTGATGCTGTGACCTCGTGCTTCGAGGTCGGCGATAACGTCCTCGCCCAGGCGGTCCTCCACTACGGCGCCTCCCGGCGTCCAGGTGCGCGGCCAAAACGAGCCGGCGAAAGCGGTGGTGTGGAACGCTGGCGCATCAATGGCTTGCTGGGGGGTGTATCCGCCAACGATTGTGCGCAACAGGTACAGCAGCTGCCACTGGTCTTGCTGGTCACCTCCTGGAGAACCGAGTGCTACCAGGGGGACCCCATCGCGCAATACAAGGGTGGGGGTGAGTGTGGTGCGGGGGCGTTGGCCAGGAACCAGACTGGAGGGCGATCCGGCGGAAAGCCAAGTCATCTGCAGTCGGGAGCCGAGGCAAAACCCGAGGGCGGGGATGGTGGGTGAAGACTGCAGCCACCCGCCGGATGGAGTGGCCGAGACCATGTTGCCCCAACGGTCAACAACGTCAATGTGGCAGGTGTCGCCGCGGGTTTCCCCTGTGGCCATAACGGTGGGTTCGCCCACACCGGCGAAGGCACTGCCGTTCTCACCGGCGAGGGCTGGTGGATAGTATTCGGTGCGCAGAGGCGGCATGGCGGGGGCGAAGCCGGGCACGGTTCCTGGTCGAAGCTCCGTGGACGCGATGTCGGTGATGAGCGCGCGCCGCTCGGCAGCGTATTCGGCCGAGAGTAGGTGTTCCATGGGAACGTCGCCGTCGCCGTAATACGCCTCCCGGTCGGCCATGGCCAGTTTTTGGGCTTCCAGAATGGTGTGGGCGCCCAGCGCAGTGGACGGGTCGAGGTACTCGTCGTCGAAGCCTTCGAGGATGGCGAGGCTCTGCAGCAGGGCAGGGCCTTGCCCCCACGGACCGGTTTTGGCAATCGTGTGCCCGCGGAAGGTCGCTGTCAGGGCCGGTTCGTATGAGGCGCTAAATGCGGCCATATCATCGGCGCTCAGCACACCAACGTGATCGGTTCCGGAGGAGTGACGGTGGGCGGTGGTCACGAATTCGGCGATGGCCTCAGCCACAAATCCGGTGCTCCAGGCCTGACGCGCTGCGGTGATGCGGTCCTGTCGGCTGGCGCCCTCCGGCAGGCTGTCGCCGGCCTCGATCAGTCGGTCAAGGGTGACCGCATAGGCCTCGTTCGTGATGACCTCGCCGGCGGCAGGAACCCGGCCGTCTGGCATCCACCGGTCCAAAGATGTTGGCCAGTGATCGGCGAACAGGGCAGACACAGAGCTGATGGTGAGGCTCACCCGCTCCAGAACGGGGTGGCCGTTGCGGGCGTAACCGATGGCGAAGTCGAGAATGTCGCGCAGCTCCCAGGTACCGTGGTCGCGCAGCAGCAGCAACCACGCGTCCACAGCACCGGGAACGGCGGCGGCGAGCGCTCCGGAACCGGGAACAAGGTCAAGGCCTTCTGCCTCGAAGTAGTCGATGGTTGCTGCCTGCGGTGCTGGTCCTTGACCGACAAGCACAATGGGCTCTGAAGGGGCGTCTGCGGTGACGAACACTCCGGTCATGTCGCCGCCGGGGCCGTTGAGGTGCGGCTCAACAACGTGCAACACAAAGGCGGCAGCGGTCGAGGCGTCAAAGGCGTTGCCTCCCCGTTCGAGAACGGCTTGGGCGCAGGCCGTGGCAATCCAATGGGTTGTCGCTGACATTCCGAACGAGCCCTGAAGGTCAGGACGGGTGAGGTGTTCTGGTGCGGGGGTGAAGGGCACTGGAGCTACTTTCGAGTGGTGTTTGTGGGGTCAAGCGCGTCGCGCAACGCATCGCCAAAGAGGTTGAAGCCGAGGCAGATGACCGCAATGGCGATACCGGGAAAAATGGCCGCCGACGGGGAGCGCGTTACATACTGTTGCGCGTCGGAGAGCATAATTCCGAGGCTAGCGGTGGGTGGCTGAATGCCGAGACCCAGGAAGGACAGCAGCGCTTCACCAATGACCGCTACCGGCATAATGACCGTCGCTTGCACGATG
>DASYMY010000578.1:0-15576 GCA_036008825.1 Glaciihabitans sp. | reverse complement strand
CGATCTGGTCGCTTTGCAACGAAATGAGAGGCGATATCACAATGGTTGGACCGGCAACGATCAGCCCAGCGAGTTGGTAAACCGCCGACTTTCCATACCCCGTGGGAAGCACCACCAGCACGTCACGTCCGGCTATCGCCGCCTCAACTGCCTCCAGCTGACCATCGCGAAGCGACTCCCAGCCGAATGCAGAGCGCGCGACATCGCGTACACGCGC
Source organism: Glaciihabitans sp. (assembly GCA_036008825.1). Taxonomy (GTDB): domain Bacteria; phylum Actinomycetota; class Actinomycetes; order Actinomycetales; family Microbacteriaceae; genus Glaciihabitans. The sequence continues at coordinate 15,359 of DASYMY010000578.1, read as the reverse complement.
CTCCACCGATTGGGCCGGTTGGTGAGGCATCACGCCATCAAGCACGTTGATATCAAAGTCGCTGGGGGTATCCACGGCCTTATCCAATCCTCGTCCGATCAGCACAACAAGGGGATTGCCTTCGCACTCCTCAGCACGCTATCCGTGGTTGACAGAACAGGCACGTACTATTTCCCCATGAGAATGAAGACAGGTGACAGCGACAGTGAGCGATGCGAGTAGCGCGCGAATTCTGCCTCGAATACCGGGGGTAGGCGCACTGCTCAGCGGTCGAAAAACTCGCGCCGCGGCATCCGCTCGACATCGAGAAGGCACTCTCTGGACATCTCGAGAGGCGACGGACGGTCCCACGATTGTGATTTTCGCGGACGCGCCATACGCCTGGCTAGCGAGCCGTATTGCCGTGCAACTTTCTGCGAGCGTTTTGGTCACCACCTCGGAGTCCAATCCGGCCGGCATTTTGGATTGGGTCCATACGAGAACCGCCACTGTGTCGAACGAGAGCACTCCGCCGATTGGTGTTATTGGGGTGGGGGCAGCATCAGCTTTAGCGGTGCTCGCTGCAGCCGATCCGCGCGTGAGTCGACTCGCTCTCATATCTCCTACGCAGCTCGGCCCGCTGCCGGAGGCTGCGATTCCGCCTACCTTGCTGCAGTTCACCCGGTCAGGCATAAATTCGTCGCAAATACGATTGTTGGATGATCAACTTCGAACGTCCGGAACCGCCGTTCGCGCTACCGACTACCTGACGGTAAGTGAGGATTGGGCGCGATACCCGCGCGCGGCACGCGGAGCGCAGCGCGGACTCGACGATTTGATGGCGTTCCTCCGCCGCGGCTTCGGAACGGAGGCCACCTTCCATGTGATTCCCGGATGGGATCTCCACTAGAGAACTCCGAGAGCGCGTTACGTAACGGGGCAGTTCTGGGGCAGAATGTTGTGACTACCCCTCATGTCCCTTCGCCAGCCTGAGAGACCGCCCGCGTGCTTTTCAATTTATTCACCCGTAATAAGAAAAAACCGGTAGCAGCAGACACAACAGCGGATGCCACTGTCGAACCGGTTGCACCCCAGCTCATCACACGCAAAAGCGAAGTCTCCGCCGCCGCGGCTACACCGACGACCACGCCGACGGTCACCTCAATCCAAACGCCTACGGCCGAGCCCGTTGCCACAGCACCGAGCGTTGCCGAAGCGGAGCTACCGCAACAGCAAACACCAGCGAGCGCGGATCTGGTGGCACCTGAATCTCACACCGCAGCAGAGACCAACAAACCGGTGGCGACGCTTACGGTGCCGCAGCTTCGTCTGCGTGCCAAAGAGATGGGAATCACCGGATACTCGCGGTTGACCAAAGCGGACTTGGTTCGAGTAATTACCGATCACAAGCCCCTTTAGCGCATGCTCCTGTACGACGGCAGGGAATCAGGAAACTGCTCGTTATCTTCTCTCGAGGGTGCGTAGGGTTAAACCGTGAGCATTGATGCGATCTTTCCCAACACCTTTTCCGAGTGGCTATCGTCACAGCGCTGGTACGCGAGCAAGGGCTCTGTGCCCCGTCTTGAACGCATTGGTGGCTGGCGGGTTGAATCTGACGGCGCCATAATTACCACGCATTACTTGATTGACCATCTGGACGGCCGCACCGCGCTTTACCAGGTGCCGCTAAGCGAACGAGCCGAACCGCTAGACGGAATCCAGCACATCGGGATGCTCGACGGCCTCTACGTCTACGACGCCACATCCGACCTCGCCTACGCCGCGGCAATCATCCGCATCATGCTCGACGAAGAAATTGTGCGTACCAGCGTGACCGACGGAGGTGCACCCGGCGACACTGTGTCAGGTCACCGACAGCCCGGCGCACCCCACGCGCACGTTGTGAGCGCCAAAGTGCTCTCCGGTGAACAATCGAACACGTCGATCATTTGTCAGGTTGAGCAGGGCTCCCCCATCATCATCAAGGTGTTCCGTGCCCTCCATCACGGCGACAATCCCGATGTCATCCTGCAGTCCGCAATTGCCGCCGCTGGCAGCGCCCTGGTTCCTACATCTTTGGGCTCGCTGACGGGAACGTGGAGCGACACAGGTCGCGCTGATGGTCGCGCCATCGGTCACCTCGCCTTCGCGCAGGAGTTCCTCCCCGGAGTTCAAGATGCATGGCGAGTTGCGTTGCGGGCCGCAGAGGCTGGCGAGGATTTCACTGCCGCAGCCCATGCCCTCGGTGTGGCCACAGCAGAGGTGCACTCTATTCTTGGCACGGTGATGCCCACCCGCATCCCAACAGCGGCAGATATCGACGTCACGATAGCCAGCATGCGAGCCCGCCTGGAATTGGCATTGATCGAAGTTCCCTCTCTTGAGGAGCTTCGGGCGCCTATCGAAGTCGTTTTCGCCGCGGCGCGTCAAATCCAATGGCCCGCGCTGCAACGAATTCACGGCGACTTCCACCTCGGACAGGTGCTATCTGTTCCCGACCGAGGTTGGGTGCTACTTGACTTCGAGGGTGAGCCCATGCGGCCCATGGCCGAACGCAGCGAACTCGATGTCACTCTTCGCGACGTCGCAGGAATGTTGCGATCCTTCGATTACGTCGCAGGCTCAGTGCAGTTAGCCTCCGGTAACCAGCGCGTGGTCGAGTGGGCCAGCGCTGCTCGCACGGCGTTCTGCGCCGGATACCAGGAGCGTGCCGGCGACGAACTCGTCTCGCAACAACCATTGCTTGACGCGCTCGAGATCGACAAGGCGCTCTATGAAGCGGTATACGAGGCTCGTAACCGACCAGACTGGCTCGACATCCCTGTTGCCGCCATCCGTCGTTTAGCGGAAAACAGCAAAACCACTTCGGTTTAGCGCGTTGCGTTGCGCTAGCGCATAAGGTGCCTTGACGCTAGGGGTTCCATCCCCCATACGGGGGGCATCTACTTGACGTATGACTGGGATCGCCGAACGCCACACCACCGCAATTACGTCCAGGCAGCGAACGTCACTGCGGAATCACCTCGCTGGAGACAGGGAGCAAACCCGACTCCAAATCGAGCGTCTCACCGAGGAGATGGGTGCATTTCTCTCCGCTCGTCGCGACTCCCCCACCGACGACGAGCATGATCCAGAGGGCCCCACGCTGGCGTTTGAGCGATCCCAGTCGCAAGCATTGCTCGAGCAGTCCCACACGCACCTGAAAGAGATTGACGCTGCCCTGGCGCGGATGGAACTTGGCCGGTACGGGATCTGCGTCAACTGCGGTGGAGAGATCGCGCTTGGACGACTTCAGGCACGCCCCCAAGCGGCTCTGTGCATCGGGTGCGCGGGGCGTCTGCGCTAATTCTCCTGCAATTCTCAGGATGCGCCTCAACAACCTCGGCACCACTTGTACATGCCGCGAAATCGCGGCAATCTGAGTCTTCGGGCACGCGAGAGACAGCCGTTGATAAACGACCAGACGCGTGGCGGTCACCTGTTGTTCACTGAACGGTGGTCGACTGGTGTGTGTAACATGGGTGATCGCGATTGCCGCGCCCCACTCGAGAACCGAATGGACAACTCGTGCACATACGAACAGCTGAGTACCCGCGGGCGGATCATTTCCTCCTTCACCTCAGCGACACCCACCTGCTAGCAGGGGGAAATCATCTATACAACTCCGTTGACTCGGAGGCACACCTCAAGCACCTGTTCGCCAACGTTGAAGCGTCCGGCGGACGCCCTGAAGCGATCATCTTCACGGGAGATTTGGCCGATCGTGGTGAGGCCGACGCGTACCTGCGTCTGCGTAACATTGTTGAACCCGCTGCGGCCCGGCTCGGCGCGCAGGTGATCTGGGTAATGGGCAACCATGACAACCGCGAAGTTTTTCGCACCGAGTTGTTAGACGAACCCGCAACGCAACGGCCCGTCGATCGCATCTACGACGTGAACGGACTTCGGGTTATCACCCTCGACTCCTCGGTACCCGGTGCGCACTGGGGTGAGGTCACCGACGCTCAGCTGGACTGGCTCGCCGAAGAGCTGTCAACCCCAGCACCCCATGGCACCATCCTGGCCATGCACCACCCACCAGTACCCAGCGTGCTCGATCTCGCCGTTCTTGTGGAACTGCGCGACCAGGCATCCCTCGCCGAAGTGCTGGAGGGCAGTGATGTGCGCAGCATCATCGCTGGACACCTCCACTACTCTTCAACGGGAACTTTTGCGGGTATCCCCGTATCGGTAGCGTCGGCTACCTGCTACACGCAGGATCTCACCGTGCCCGTTGGTGGAACACGCGGACGCGATGGCGCTCGCGCATACAACCTGGTTCACGTGTACGAGAACACCGTGCTGCACTCCGTTGTGCCTCTCGGTGACTACCAGCCGCTTGAGTACGTTGACGCTGAGGAAACCGAACGTCGTCTCGCCGTGGCGGGAGTGCGCATCGGTGAGGCCGTCAGCGAACCGGTACCGCAGGAACCTCCAATGACGATGCCGATTCACGTTCTGGCGTAATCTCCCACGGAGCGGGAATTGCGAAGTACCGGTCGAGGAACGACACAACGGCTGTTGTTCGTTTTTCTACCGAGATTTCTGGAGCGCTTCCGTCGTTCAGGCAGAAGAAGTCGTACGACCTCTGCTTGAGCAAGGAATCCATCTCCTTCAATGCGATCTTCAACGTTGTCTCGACATACTTCACCCGAGCCTGCGTCTGCACAACAGCGCGCCCCGTCATGAGTGCGTAGTAGTGGTAAAACGAATTGGTTACCGAAATGTCGGTGCTGGCTCGGAATGTGCTTGCGGCGGTGCGTTCAAAGTCCTCTTTAAACGCCTCTTCCATCTCCAACAAAACACTCTTGCGCAGCGGAGTTGCAGCATGCTCAAGATGGCGTGTGGTTACCCGGCCAAACCGTTCACGCAAGAGACGACGGTTCACACGGGCGGAGTTCTCGAAACCACTGCGCGCCGGGTTGTTCTCGCCAAGCCCGATTCTGGTGGTGGCTTCGATAAATTTGGTGACACCCCCGGGCGAGAAAAACATGTCAGGGCTGACCGGGCGGCCGAAGAACATGTCGTCGTTTGAGTAAATGAAGTGCTCGCTGATACCTGGAATGTGGTGTAGCTGAGACTCGACCGCTTGAGAGTTGTGGGTGGGCAGCGTGGATGGGTCTTTGAAGAACTCCTCACTGCGCATAATCGTCACCTTGGGGTGATCGGCCAACCAGGCCGGGGCCGGCGAGTCGGTGGCAATAAAGATGCGGCGCACCCAGGGGGCAAACATATACACGCTTCGCAACGCGTACTTCAGTTCGTCGATTTGACGGAATCGCGCCTCTGAGTCATCTCCGTCGCCAACAACGTATGCCTGCATTCGCAAAGCGCGTGCCCGCTGGAACTCAATGTCGGTGCCGTCCACCCAGGAAAACACCATGTCAATATCGAAGTCGATATCGGTGGCGTGGGTGTCAAACATCCCCTGTAAGGTCGGCCACTCACGGCCATAACGTTCGACGACGGTTTCGACAGCCTCCGTGCGTGGCAGACGATGGCGCATCAGGGCATTCTCGGCTGGAGCCACGATGTCGTCAACGCCGAAGTCCCAAAACTCCAGTCGTACTCCGTTGTTCGCTCCGTAGTGCAAGCGACCGACAGGTTCGATTCGGGGACGGAACAGTCGAACGATGCGGGCTTTCGAGGTGAGGGCAAGGCGCCCGTCCGCGACGAACAGGGCCGGGTCTTTGCCCGACTTCGAGTAAAACGGCTCGTTGGCGAAGGCTGCGGCGAAGGCCTTAGTCACCTCTCCCCGACGTTTTTTGTCCACGGCAAGAACGGGACGTTCGTGTTCACCACGTACTAGCAGATAGCCGATACCGGCTTCATCCAAAACATCACGGATTGCCAGCAAATCTTCGATCATTGACTGTTGGGGAGTGAGGTTGCCGTTCAGAAGCGTGAATCGGCCTTTGCGCACCACAATGTCTGCACGATCGAGGATGCGCGGCCGTGCACCTGAATCAACAAGGGAAAGTGGTGGCGTCATGCTAGGGCCTCCGTCAACATGCTCACGAGCGCTTCAAGCTGAACACTTGATTCAGCGCCAACTTCTTCATCGGATCCATCGAGAGCCCGTGCGGCGAGCCCGGCTTTGCTATCAATTAGCTCGGCTATTCGTGCGTCGATGGTTTGCGCGGCAATAATCCGCCACGCAGTGACGGGCAGTTCCTGACCGATGCGGTGGACTCGATCGATGGCCTGCGTCTGTTCTGCGCTGGTCCAACTCAATTCGGCCAAGACCACGTTGGAGGCGGCCTGCAAGTTCAGACCAACGCCGGCAGCGGTAAGTGAGGCAACTACAACCGACACATCGGGGTCAGAGGCAAACGCATCGATAGCCGCCTGGCGAGCTTTAGGCGACTGATCTCCTCGAATGGAAACGGAGCCAAGCCCCACCTTCGCGAAGTGAGCTTCTGCGGCATCCATCACATCAATGTGTTTGGCGAAGAACACCACTTTGCCCACGTTGCGCGCCAACTGAGCGGTGTAATCCGCGGCGAGGGTGGCCTTAGCCTGTCCGATTCGGCGAACCATGGTGAACACGTTCTCACCGGTTTTCGACGACTTGGTATCTTCGAGTTCTTCTCGCGCAACCAGTCGGATGAGGCGATCTCTGTCAATGTCGTAATCGTCTGCCTCGGCTTTGCGCAGGCTGAGCCGACGACGGTACCTCTCGACCAGACGAGCCGTAAGTGCAGCCTCCGCCTCCCGAATGGAACGACCCAGTTCGTCGTCGAGTTCCACGGGAATGTCGGCAACACGGCGAGCGGGAATGTCGGCGGCGACGTCAACTTTTTTGCGGCGGACGATTCCCATATCGATGACCGCTTGTCGCGCTTCAGCAAAAAAACCAAAGTCGGCGGGGGTGAGTCCGGTGTCCTCAAGCGCTTCCATAAGTTCGGGGAGCGGTTTTTTGTCGTCGATCCAGCCCAGGAACTGCCAGATTGCCCGGAAGTCGTCGATCTGGTTGATCAGCGGAGTTCCCGTCAGCGCAATCATCAACGCTCGGGGAGACGTGGCGCGGATGCTGCGGCTGAGCGCCAGAACATGTTTGGACCGCTGCGAGGTGAGGTTCTTGATGAAGTGGGCTTCGTCAACGACCATGCCCTTAAACCCGAACCGGCTGAGCCAGCCAACGTGACGGTCAAGTACTTCATAGTTGACGATTACAACGTCGCTGAACGCGTCAACATCTTTGCCGTCACCGTGGACCACGGTTGCGGTGCGTTGTGGTGTCCACAGTTCAACCTCGCGGGCCCAGTTGGTTTTTACAACGTTGGGCACCACAACAAGGAGGGGGTACGAGTTGGAGACTGATGCTCCAAGCAGTGCTTGCGCAGTTTTGCCCAAACCAGGTTCATCGGCGAGAAGGAAGGTGCGATGTCCTTGCTTAACTTCCTCGACGAAACGGGCCTGGTGGCGCATGAGTTCGAGGCGCCCCGGGGTGCGCAAGCTGGTTGCTTCGGGCAGATCCATGGTTGCTGCACCGCCACCGGCTCCGTATTCGAAGGCGCGGAACAGGGGCTCGATGAGCTCCCAATTGGCGAGGCGGTTCACCCGCGCTGGACGGGCAGGAATGTTGCTGAAGTCTGGTGCCAAAAATGGGTTAGACATCTGCAGCTGACGAACGGACTGGGGAACCACTTGGCGTTCCGCTGACGCGTCAACCGGCTTGGGTTCGGTCGCGATGATTAGTTCGTCGGGGCTGAGTTCTACACCCGCAGCTAGGAGCAGGTCCCGGCGTAGTGTTTTCGCGGCGGAAGTGACGGGAGCGTCATCCGCCAAAAGCGAGATCAGGCTGGTGTCGCGAGCGGCAGTTTTCGCGAGAATGCCGGCGAGGCCGTCGAGGCGTTTTTGCTCGTTCGCGCGCTCAGGCTCGGTGAGTTCGCTGTCGGTCTTGACCCGGGCTCGTTCTTCACGCAAGAGCAGTGCTGCAACTTGGAATCGGGCGCGATTGGAGGGTTTGAGGGGGCCTTTTTGGACGGCGGCCTCAACTTCGCGGGCGGCGCGGGCGAGTACGGGGATAACGCCTGCGTCGTCGGTTCCGCGCGGGCGTCGCCGTTGAGTCCCCTGGCGCGAGCCTGCGGGTCGCTGGCGGGTCTGGCGTTGGCCTGACTGAGCCATGTTCCTCCTTGTGCCGACTTCGGCACGGGTAGGCGAGGTTCTCGAAGAGTTTGCTGTTGACCGCTGCTTGCCATGCAGTTGTTCGTTCAACGGTGTCGTCGTCGAGTGCCTCGGCACATCGAGTCCGGGTAGTTGCCTATCGGACGGTGGTGAATCGGATGATGCTGCGCTCACAAATCCCAGACCCAGACGCGATGCGGCTGGTGGTTTTGTGAGGCGCTCAAGCACATTGTACGCCCATTGTCTGGACTCGGCTCATCCGACGCACAGGGGATTGATTATCTGCGGTTTCTGTCGTCAGGATTAGGAACCTTGATCAGAAAACCCGCCGCGACAAAAACCATCGCGGCAAAATACTGCAGCGATAGCCACAGTTCGAGTGGCTCGGTGGGAAGCGGAACAACCGGGTTCCACACGATCACGATCGGCACAAGCGCGAGAAGCCACAGCCAGGCCTTGGCCTGCACCGCATAGACGATGACAATCGCGGCAAGAATGCTGACCCCAAATCGGATCCACAAAAAACCGTCAGACCCGAGGAGGGCGAGACCAGCTAGTAGGACTATTGCCGCGAGTATTCCCGGCGCCAAAGCGTTACGACGGAAAGCGGGTGTGGGGTAGGAGCTCATTGAGGACAGAGTATCCGGTTAGGACCTCAGATCGCGACTTGCGGGTCCCTCCAGGCGCGTGCCGTCCGCCGCGAAACGTGAGCCGTGGGCGGGACAATCCCATGACTTCTCTGCGTCATTCCAATTCACAATGGCTCCCAGATGAGGGCACACCGCAGACAATGAGCAAGTCACGCCCGCCACAGTGGACACCGCCCGTAGCGCTGTTTTGTCTCGACCAATAGCCCCGCTTCCCTCTGCGGGCGCTTCGGAGGGAATTGTGGTGGCGATTGCCCGCGCGTACCCTTTCGCGTACCACCACGCCGTAGCGGCGTTCGCTCCGATGCCAGCAGCAAATGCAACGGGAGTGGTAATCCGGTGGTGCAGGGTTTTCTGCCACGGTTGCTGCGAACCTAGAACGTCTGCGACAAGGGTGAGAGCTGCGGCAACGCCATTGGTCATCCCCCACTTGTCGTATCCGGTGGCAAGAAAGATACGGCCCCGGCCCCGTGGCATCCATCCGACAAAAGGCACGTGGTGAGGAGATGTGTAGTCCTGAGCTGACCACGCGTTGGTCAGTGTGGCGCCAGGCCAGTACAGCTGGGTCCATGCGGTCAGGTCGTCGACCTGGGCTTGTTCTGAACGGTGCCGGCCGACACCGTGTCCGTTGCCTCCGGTGAGCAGGAGTCCGCCAGAAGTGCGGATGCTGCGGGTGGGCTGGTCGGCGCTGAGGAACATTCCAACGGGCAGAGCTGCCGGATCGATTTCAAAAGCCTGAGCGTAGCTGCGCGTGGGCATAACCTTCGCGAAGTACAGGCCCCTATCAAGAATGGGCATCCCCGTCGCCACGATCACTCGGTTGGCGTTCAAAGTTCCGCGGGATGTGCGAACCTGGGCCGGTTCAGTCGCTCGCACCCCGGTCACCCGCGTTGACTCGAAAATTACTCCGCCCAGCGAGCGGAACTCTGCGGCGAGCGCGGCGAGTAAGTCCAAAGGATCAATCTGCGCCTGGTTGCGCAACCGTACTGCAGCGGTCGTCGCGAACGGAAGAGGGGCGCTCCTCAGACGTTCGACGTCGAGACCCACCGACCGCGCCGCAGACCATTCCTTGTCAACACGTTTAGCACCCTGTTCCGTCGTTGAGTACGTGTACGCATCGCGACGTTCGACGGGAACACCCGACTGATCGAGGTAGTCCATTAGCCAATCAAATGCGATGTGATTTGACTCCGCATATGCCTTCACGATCGCCGGATACCCCGCCCGTGCCACTTTTGACAGTTGTATGCCCTGCAGCTGAGTGACCTTTGCGGTGGTGTGTCCGGTTGTTCCGTTACCGACACGGGCGGCCTCTACAACAGCAACCTTGTGCCCCTGTCTCGCGAAAAGCACAGCGGCCACTAAACCGGTTATTCCCGCGCCAACGATTACTTCATCAAAGCGGATTTCAGCGGTGAACGGATCGGTTGGAATCTGGGGCGGGTGGTCGAGCCAGAGGGAAGTCATGTCAAACACCCTACGACCGACCTCCGCGAAATCTCGGGGGTGGATGATTGGGCGCATCACTGCTAGCACCCGGCCACATACTCCAGGAAATAAACCGGTTTCGAATTCGTTTTACTCTGGTGACTCACCATCAACACTCGTGTGCTCGCACTTATCGCGCACCAGCAACCTCAAGGATCAGCGCAGTGACGACTCCCCCACATACTTCCGCCCTCACCGCCTGGACAAAGTGGCAAAAAAGCCGCTACACCCGTGTGACCGGCCCTCAGGGAGATTTGGCTTTGGTTGAAACGCGATGGACTGGGACCGAAGCTGTCTCTCACAGCGCCGCTTTGGTTGGACAACCCGCTTCGGTCACGGTCACCTCGCTCAGCCGGTCAGATCTCACCACCGGTGCCGAAGAGCGTGGCATCAGACTGTGGGACTCGAACTCTCCCGCCATCAGGGCGTTCGACCATATCGATGTGTTCGAGTACAACCCGTCGTGGATCATCGAGGCCACTTTCACTCCGACGACCGAGCCAAGAACCATTCCGTTTGAGCACCTGATGGACAATGGCGCCACACGGGAGCTCGTTGTTCCCGGTGACATCACCTTCACGCGTGATGGTGTCGATTACGCACTCAGCGCGTTCGATGATGACGGAAAACTACTGCTGTCATTTGCGGATGCCACCAATGGCGGCCTCTCGTACGGCGCCGGTCGCTTTCTCGTTGTCGCGCGAACAAACGACCCAACTCGGGTGGTCCTCGACTTCAACCAGGCATATGTTCCACCGTGCGGTTTCTCTGGCCAATACAACTGCCCGTTGCCGCCGCGTCAAAACCGGTTCGCCGACGAAATCCGTGCAGGCGAGAAGAAGCCTGTGTTCCGCAACGGATACACGGTTCTGTAGGGGCGGCTTTCGCCGTGCGCGGCTAGTGCCCGCGGATGATGGAGATGGGCTGTGTCATGGGCCGCGCCTCACGCAGGCGGTCTAGAGCCGGTCGCAGCTCGCTGAGCCATGCCTCATACCCGGCCTCGATCAGATGCACCCGATCGTCGGTGTATTCGGCGCTCAACTCGCCGTCGTCCATTGCCAGCTTGGGCCAAAGGTCAAGGTACTGGGCGTGCAATGTTGTTGCGTATTGGCGCAGATGCCTGTTGGCGTTTTTGATATCCGCTTCGAACTCGCGCCCCCGCGGCATAATCGACTGCACCAGGGTGCGCGCGCCGGGAACTTCCTTGCGGAGCATCGCCAGGAAGTACTCGATACTGCGTACGACGTACTCGACAGACCGATTACCACCAAAGTCGTTGGCACCAATAAGCAGCACCACAATGTCGGGCTGGAGCTCAACGATGGCGGGCAGACGCTCAACGAGACGGTCTGTTGTGTCGCCGGGCGCCGCCTCAACGTGCACATCACACTCGCTAAACCATTCCTGCCAGCGGCCCGAATGCGTGATGCTGTCGCCGATGAAAACAATTGTTTCCGCTGGCTTCGATTCCTGAATTTCAGTCATTTATTTACCTCGCTTAATCCATCATGGGCCAGGTTGGCCGATTCAGCCACCCCTACGCCGCCCTCGGCGACTACAGCGGATTCGGCCTTCTGAGTGATACGACGGGCCATTCCAGCAAATATGACGCCGTGGAAGGGGAGGATTGAGAACCAATACAGCCGTCCGGCGAGCCCCTTGGGGAAGAACACGGCGCGCTGCCGATAGGTGGATCCGCCGTCGGGGTTGGCTTCGCTGGTCATTTCGAGCCAAGCGCCGCCTGGCACCTTCATTTCAGCGCGGAGACGAAGGAAACGCCCTCTGTCGAGCTGTTCGACCCGCCAAAAGTCCAGCGCGTCGCCAACGCTGAGGTGTGCGGCATCGCGGCGCCCTCGGCGTAGTCCAACGCCGCCAACGAGTTTGTCCATCCAGCCGCGCGCCGCCCAGGCAACAGGGAAGGAATACCAGCCGTTATCACCGCCGATGCCCTCAATAACCTTCCAGAGGTTTGCCGGAGAGGCTGAGGTGTGCAGCTCGCGGGCATCGGTGAAGACGGTGTGCCCAGACCAGTCGGGGTCGCTGGGCAGCAGGTCGCTTGGCGCTCCGGCAACGGAAGAGTTTTGCCAACTGGTCTCAACTTCACCGTCGCGCATTTTTCCGAGGGCGAGCCTGACGGAGGTACGGTATCCCGTCAGCCCTCCCTCAGGTGCGGGTATGTAATTATCGATGTCGTTCTCGTGGATTACGCAGTCGTATTGCAGCGAAGCGATGATTGGCACGGCGAGTGAGCGTGGGATTGGCGTAACCAAGTTCACCCACTGGGAGGCCAGCCATGGGGTGAGCACAGGCAGGGCGGCGATTGGGCGTTGGTGCAGCCCAGCTTCGACGGCGTACCCGTTCATCATTTGCCCGTAACGCAACACGTCAGGACCGCCGATGTCGAAGGTGCGGTTGACGTCTTCCGGCAGCTCGGCGGCGTTTACCAGATAGTGCAGAACGTCGCGCACCGCGATGGGCTGAATAAAGTTCCGCACCCACTTGGGGGCGGGCATGTATGGAAGCACTTCGGTGAGGTGGCGGATCATCTCAAACGAGGCCGAGCCGGATCCAATCACCGTTCCGGCCTGCAGCGCGGCGGTGGGCACTCCCGAGTTCATCAGGATATCCCCCACGGCGGCCCGTGAGCGCAGGTGCGGGCTCAGCCTGCCCTCTGCGGGGTGTAAACCACCCAGGTACACAATTCGGCGCACCCCCGCAGCGGCGGCCGCTTCGGCAAGGTTGCGGGCAGATGACTCTTCGACTTTCTCAAAATCCGGTCCGGACGCCATGGCGTGAACCAAATAATAAACAACGTCAATGTCCTGTACGGCTGCGGTGACATCCGCCGGCTTAGTAAGGTCACCGCGCTGGGTGGTGACTTCTGACGCCCACGGCACATCGACAAGACGGTCAGGATTGCGCACCATTACCCGGACGGTGTGGCCTGCTTCGAGAAGACGCGGAACTAACCGACCGCCGATGTACCCGGTCGCACCGGTGACGAGAATTCGCATGTGCTGAGCCTAAGAAGTCCTGCTGAGAGCGCACTCAGGCGCGCCACGACCTGGCCTCATTCAGATAACGCTGCCAGGTGGGTCCGTACGTTATTTCCCAGGTGGCCCAGTCAACCGGTCGGCCGAGGACAAGCTCTTCCAACTGGTCGAAGTTGCAGTTCCAATGCGCGATGCTGCTTGCGGTAAATCGCGGGTCTGTGTGATCGCGAAGGGTGAGCGTGATCGTTGTCATCCGCCCTCGGGTACCACCTCGCGTCTCGGCCAGCTCAATAGTGACAAGCCCTATGTTGCTGGTCTCGATGCAAAGCACCTGACGAGCGATGAGCTCTGTAATGCGTCCGGTGGTATCGGCGAGGCTGAAACCGCCCTGCCAGTGAAGGTTGTACCGTCCCCCAACGACAGGCTCAATACTTGCCTCAGCCAGCCAGCCAGAGACCAGGTCATCATCGATTAGGCAATCCCACACGATTGAGGGAGGCATGTCGATGCGCCGGGTGATAACCGTTTCGGATGCATCCACAGGCCATTTGTAGCACGCCGGGGCGCTACGCTAAACGCATGGTTCGCCCTGTAGCGCTCGCCGTGGACTTCGGTGGCACAAAAACGGAAGCCGCGCTCATTGATGATGCTGGCGTGGTGGTACGTGGCACTCGTTTTCGTCATCCCACCGGGTCGGGGTCAACCTCCGCACAATTGGCGGCCGCTGTTGAGTCGGTAGTGACCCGCTCATTGGCCACACTTCCTGCTGGAACCGAGCTGCTCGGGGCAGGAATCGGTGCCGCCGGACCTGTTCAGGCCCTGGACAATTTGGTGTCGCCCCTGAATTTGCCCGCGTGGCGGGGGTATCCGCTGGCGGGTCTTGTTGAAAGCTTGCTGCCCAATCTTCCGGTGACGTTGCGGATGGACGGGTTGTGCATCACCCTTGCTGAGCACTGGGTCGGCGCTGCGCGCGGCTTTAACAATGTGATGGGCATGATCGTCTCAACCGGGATCGGCGGCGGTCTGATCCTCGGCGGGCACACCGTGGCTGGCCCAACAGGCAATGCGGGTCACATCGGCCATGTTGAAGTGGCCGGCTTTGATGATCCGTGCGCCTGTGGCGGTCGAGGCTGTGTTGAGGCAATCGCCTCGGGACCCAAAACGGTTGCCTGGGCTCGCACTCACGGCTTCACCGGGGCGACGGGTGAAGATCTGGCTGCTAGTTTCGCTGCCGGAGATGCCGTGGCTATTGCGGCAATTGAACGGTCGGGCCGGGCAATCGGACAGGCCATTGCCTCGGCAGCGTCGCTGGTTGACCTCGATGTTGTGGCCATCGGCGGAGGGTTTTCCCACGTCACCCCCGTCTTGTTTGACCACGTGCGCGCAGCGATCGCCACCCGCACCGAGTTCGGATTTGTTACCAAGGTGCAGGTGCTACCGTCTGGGCTCTCCAGCGATGGTCCGCTGATTGGTGCCGGCGCGCTGATTCATCGCGCCGCCCTCGTCTAGCGACGAGTCGCTTCGAGGTCGTCCTCAACAAAACGCGGTCGTGTGAGCATTGCCCCGGAAACTGCGGCGATTGCCGTTGTCGCCAGCAGGAATATCAGCGGCACGGTCCATCCGTCTGTGCTGTCGTGGAGCATCCCGACCAGCAGAGGGCCGAAGGCGCCAACGCTGTAGCCGATGGTCTGCACAACTCCGGAAAGCGCCGTGGAGGTGTGATGGCTTTTCGTGCGCAGGTTAATCAGCACAAGACAGACCGGGAAAATAATCGGGCCAAGTCCGGCCAGTACCACCCACAGCAGCGGCGCAACGGTTGGGGCGAAGAGCAGTCCCAGGTAAGCGATCACAAAGCAGGCAACACCCACCTGAACCAGCAACCCCACGTTGCGGATGCGCACCGCAAGAATCGGCACGATCAGCGCGGCAGGCAGCCCCATAATCGAGTACACGGCCAGCATCGCGCCAGCGCTGATGGGGTCAAGACCGGCGATATCCCCCAGCATGGCGGGCAGCCAGGCGAACGCCGCGTAGGCGTTGAGGGACGACACCGAGAATGACAACCCGATGGCCCAGGCCACAC
>DASYMY010000577.1:0-4909 GCA_036008825.1 Glaciihabitans sp. | reverse complement strand
GCCACAAACCGTGCAGCAGTTACCACAGCCGTGCCCGTGGGCACCAGAGCAGCCGTCGCCGTCCGGCCGTCGGCAGTGGCCGTCAGCGCCACACCGCCACCTGCCACCGCACCACCTGCCACCGCACCACCTGCCACCGCGCCACCTGCCACCGCGACCGATCTGACGGTGGTCGCCGAACCGCTGCAGTACTTAGAACCTCGCGGCGACGTGGTGCGAGTGCACGGACGCACCCTTACCGCGGATGTTCCGCCCGAGATTAGTGTTGACCTCGACCTTCCACCCGAGACGATCCTCTACTTCAGCTTCGACGCCAGCGCCGCGACGCTGTACGCGGCGACACCACTAACACCACGGGGAGCCTAAATGGGAACGATGAACGAACTCATCAACCCAAGTGTGGTGGCCACACTGAGCGGGATCCTGCGGCAGGCCGCATCCGCCATCGATCTGAAACAGCCGCTTCCACTCACCGAACTCGAGGCCACCGCCACCGCGCTCGACGAGCTCAGCCTGCGCCAACGCAGCGACCTGCTCAGCGCCGCCCTCATCAGCGACCTGCACAGCGCTGCTCCTCTCGGCGACCTGCACAACGCCGCTCCTGTCAGCGACCCGCCCGGCGGGTATTCGACTGCGGCAGCGATCTTCCGTCGGGCGCTCGACGATGAGGCGTTCGCCGGTTGGATGATGTGGCCCGTCACCGAAACGGTCACCACCCTTGCATTAGCGGATGCCTCCAGCGCGGCCTTCGACGACGCCCTTGCACTGCTTGCAGAGCTCACCCCGCGGCTCACCAGCGAGTTCGCCATCCGGCGGCTGCTGGAGCACAACCTCGAGCGGGCGTTGACGGTAATCGAGCCGTGGACAACTCACCCCAACGAGCATGTGCGCCGACTGGCCAGTGAAGGAACCCGCTCCTTTTTGCCCTGGGCGATCAGGGTGCGCGCGCTGGTGCAGAATCCGCGAGCCACGGCGCCGATCCTGAACGCGCTGCGGGCCGATGACAGCGAGTACGTGCGCCGCTCCGTTGCCAACCACCTCAACGATCTCGCCCGTATCGCACCTACCCTGGTCACCGATCTGGCCGGGGAGTGGATGACGGATCCGCGGCCTCATGACGCGTGGGTCATCCGCCATGGATTGCGTACTTTGATCAAAAAGGGCGACCCGGCGGCGCTTGCCCTGCTCGGTTTTGACCCGGTTGAAGTTACCGTCACAACGCCGCAATTGGTGAGCGAGACGGTGGGGCTTCCTGGTGAGCTGGAGTTCGCGGTGGAGATCACCAATACGTCGAGTGTGGCCGGCAACATCGCCGTGGACTATGTGGTGCACTACCGCAAAGCCAACGGGCAGCAGGCCCCCAAGGTGTTCAAGCTCACCACGGCAACGCTGCAGCCGGGGCAGTCGGTGAAGGTGCGCAAGCGACACGCGTTCCGGCAGATGACTACCCGGGTGCACTACCCCGGAGTGCACGGCCTGGAGGTGCAGGTGAACGGGCAGCGGCACGGGGCAACCTCGTTCCACCTTGGCGAGAGTGCGCCCGGCGAACTGCCGATTGCTCCTTAATGCCGAACGGTCCCACACTCGGTGAGTGTGGGACCGTTCGTCAGTTGCGGTAAGTGTTACTTGATGGCCTTGCGAGAGGCCTTTTTGGTGTCATCCGCTGTAACTGTTGTATCGAGTGCTGCTTCGGTGACGGCGCTTCGGCCGGCCCGCACTTCGGCAAAGGAGGTGCCGTAGTAGGCGGCTTCCATAATCGTTTTCATGTCGTCGAGCATGGGCATCCGCGGGTTCGCGGGAGCGCACTGGTCGCCGTACGCGCCCATGGCGAGCGAGTCGAGACGTCCGATGAACTCTTCCTCGGGAACACCCTGGGCCTGGAACGACGGCTTGATACCGACCTGGTCGCGCAGCTTCTCGACCGCCTTCGCGTACGACTCCACACCTTCAGCGGGGGTCGAAGCCGGCAGGCCCAGGTGCTTGGCGATCTCCTGGAAACGCTCCGGGGCGATGTAGTGCTCGTACTTGGGCCAGCTGGTCAGCTTCGTGGGGACGGTGCCGTTGTAGCGAATCACGTGCGGCAGGTAGGTGGCGTTGACCCGGCCGTGGATCAAGTGCAGCTGAGCACCGGTGACGTGAGCCATGGCGTGCACTATGCCGAGGAACGCGTTACCGAATGCCATTCCCGAGATGGAGGAGGCGTTGTGCATCTTCTCGCGAGCCTTGACCACGTCCGTTTGTGTGCTGCCGATCGCGCCGTTCACCGAGGTGACGATGTTTTCGAAGACCAGCTTGATGGCGTGCAGGCAGAGGCCATCGGTGAAGTCGTTGGCGTAGACGGACACGTACGCTTCCGTGGCGTGGGTGAGGGCGTCGAACCCGGAGTCCGCGGCGAGGAAGGCCGGCATCATGGCGGTCAACACCGGGTCGATGATGGCCACCGAGGGAATCAGGGCGTAGTCAGCGAGTGGGTATTTCACTCCGGAGACCTCGTCGGTGATAACCGCGAATGGTGTCATTTCTGATCCGGTACCGGAGGTGGTGGGGATACAGACCAGCTTGGCGAGAGCGCCGAGGTCGGGGAACTTGAACGCACGCTTACGCACGTCGAAGAACTTTTCCTTCATGTCGGAGAACTCGATCTCGGGGTGCTCGTAGAGCAACCACATGACCTTGGCGGCGTCCATGGGGGAGCCGCCACCGAGGGCAATGATCGTGTCGGGCTTGAAGGCGCGCATTTCTTCTGCACCCTTCTCCACGGCCGAGACGGTCGGCTCCGGCAGAACGTTGTCGATGATCTGCAGTGCGATACGGCCCTCGCGGCGGTTGAGCACGTCAAGGATCTTGTCGACAAAGCCCAGGCGCGTCATGGTTGCGTCGGTGACGATGGTGACCCGGGTGACGTCGCGCATATCGGCCAGGTAGCGCACCGCGTTCGGCTCAAAGTAGGTCTTGGCGGGGATCTTGAACCACTGCAAGTTGTTGTTCCTTCGGCCGATGCGCTTGACGTTGATCAGGTTGATGGCTGAGACGTTGTTGGAGACGGAGTTGTGTCCGTAGGATCCGCAGCCGAGGGTGAGTGAGGGGATAAAGGCGTTATAGATGTCACCAATACCACCGAGTGAGCTGGGGGCGTTGGTGATGATGCGCACAGCCTTCACCCGGCGGCCGAACTCCTCGATGATGGCCGGATCTTCGCTGTGAATCGAGCCGGAGTGGCCGAGACCGTCGAATTCGACCATCTGTTCGGAGAGCGAGATACCCGCCTCGGCTCCGTCGGCGCGCAGCACAGCCAGCACGGGGGCCAGCTTCTCGCGGGTAAGGGGTTCGTGGGGCCCAACACCGCTGACCTCGGCGAGGATGATCGAGGTGTCTACTGGAACGCTGAACCCGGCTTGCTGGGCAATCCACACCGGTGACTTACCGACGACGGTGGGGTTCAGTCTGGCGCCGGCGCAGTTCTCCGAATTGGCGGCAACACCGAAGATGAAGTTCTCCAGCATGGTCTTTTCTGCCGGGGTGACCGTGTAGGCGTGGAGGATGGCGAACTCGGCCATGGCCTCGTCGTAGATGGGGGCGTCCAGGATGACGGCCTGCTCGGAGGCGCAGATCATGCCGAAGTCGAACGCCTTGGAGAGCACAACGTCGTTGACGGCACGCTTGAGCTTTGCGCTGCGTTCGATGAATGCGGGCACGTTTCCGGCACCAACACCCAAGGCGGGCTTGCCGCAGGAGTACGCGGCCCGCACCATGGCGTTACCACCGGTGGCGAGAATTGTCGCAACACCGGGGTGGTTCATCAGCAGAGTGGATGCCTCCAGTGACGGCGTTTCGATCCACTGAATACAGTTCTCGGGGGCTCCGGCGAGGATGGCAGCATCCCGGACGGCTTTGGCAGCCGCGAGGGAGGACTGCTGGGCGCCCGGGTGGAAGCCAAAAATGATGGGGTTGCGGGTCTTCAATGCGATCAGCGACTTGAAGATGGCAGTGGAGGTGGGGTTGGTTACGGGGGTGATACCGCAGATCACTCCAACCGGTTCAGCGATCTCGGTAATGCCGGTGATCTCGTCCCGGCTAATAACACCAACCGTTTTGAGGTTCTGCATGGAGTTGGTGACGTGCTCGCAGGCGAACAGGTTCTTGACGGCCTTATCTTCGAAGACACCGCGGCCAGTTTCGGCAACAGCGTGCACTGCCAGTTCGGCGTGCTTGCTCAGGGCGGCGACGGACGCTTTTTTGACGATGAAGTCGATCTGCTCTTGGGTGAAGTTGGCGTACTCGCGGAGCGCAACGTTGCCGGCGACGACGAGGGAGTCGATGGTCTCAGCAAGGGTGGTATCGGGCGTGGTTTCGATGATTGTCATGGTTCCCCTTTGATGGTTACCGGAACGTGCTTCTGGGCTTTTCTCTAAAGCTAGAACCGGTGTGAAGGCAGGGGATGGGCCTTAGGTCACGTCTTTTGTTTGCGGCGGCGCAGCACCAGCAGTGCGATCCCGGCGAGAAGACCAACCAGCACCAACCAGGGCAAAAGGAACCCGACCCCCAAGAACACTGCCGTCATAAAGCCGCCAAACGCGCTCAGCCCGGCCATAAGGGCGTCCCAGAACGAGGCAGGGGCCTGCAGTGGGGTGTCGGCCACCGACACCAGCTCCAAGTTCAGCAACGACATAGCCACCTGGTCGCTGAGCAGCCGGCGCTGCGCCTGCAACGATTCCAGCTCTCCCTGCCGCGCCGACAGCGCCGTCTCCACCTCAATCAGAACACTGGTGTCGGTTGCTGTTGCCAGCAGGTTCAGCAAACGATCCACCGAGGTGGTCAGCGCGGTGATGCGGGCGTCAAGATCTTGGGCCTGAACGGTGACATCCTGTGCGGAGATCGACACCGACACTTCAGTGCCCAGATCCCGCAG
>DASYMY010000576.1:0-7933 GCA_036008825.1 Glaciihabitans sp. | reverse complement strand
GACCGCAGCGACCAGCCCCGTTCCCGTCTGGGCGTACCAGGTCAGTGGCGAGTACGCCATGATCGAAGCGGCCGCCGCCAACGGCTGGATTGACCGCGAACGCACCATCTTGGAAAGCATTACCGGCATCCGTCGTGCGGGTGCTGACGCCGTGCTGACCTATTACGCCGTTGAAGTGGCCCAGCTGCTGCACGCACAGGACGCCGTGCGCGCCCCCGTGCGTCGCAGTGCCGGCCGGAGGAGAGCCAAATGAGCGCCAACGAACAACAGTTCACCCGGGCACGCCAATCAATTCCCGGCGGCGTAAACTCGCCGGTGCGCGCGTTTGGCTCCGTTGGTGGCACCCCGCGCTTTTTGGTGAACGCCAAGGGCGCCTACGTCACCGATGTTGAAGGTCACGACTACGTTGACCTCGTCAGCAGCTGGGGACCGGCCATTTTGGGCCATGCCCACCCGACTGTTGTGCGTGCCGTGCAGGAGGCAGCCGCGCGCGGGTTGTCGTTTGGCGCCTCAACCCCGGGCGAGACCGAGCTGGCCGAACTTGTGCGTGGCCGCGTCAACAACTCGGCCCGCGACGACAGCGAAGGCGCACCCCGCGAGGCGCGCAACCCGGTCGAGAAAATTCGTCTGGTTTCCACTGGAACCGAGGCGACCATGACGGCGATCCGTCTCGCTCGCGGCTTCACCGGACGCGACCTGCTGATCAAGTTCGCCGGCCACTACCACGGGCACTCCGACGCCCTGCTGGCCGAAGCCGGCAGCGGTCTGGCGACCCTGTCGATGCCCGGCAGCGCTGGTGTGACCGCGGCCACCGCCGCGCAAACCCTGGTTCTGCCCTACAACGACCTCGACGCCGTGCGCGCCACCTTCGAGGAGTTCGGCGACCGTATCGCGGCCATCATTGTTGAAGCCGCCGCAGCCAACATGGGAGTTCTCGCTCCGGCACGCGGATTCAACCGTGCGCTATCGCAGATCGCCCACAACAACGGCGCCCTACTCATCGTCGACGAGGTTCTCACCGGATTCAGGGTGGGCCCCGCCGGTTGGTGGGGACTCGAATCCTCCCTCGTTGTACCCGACGGCGGCGGTTGGCAGCCCGACCTGATCACCTTCGGCAAGGTCATCGGCGGTGGAATGCCACTGGCTGCCCTCGGCGGTCGCGCCGACGTGATGGACTACCTCGCACCACTCGGCCCCGTCTACCAAGCAGGAACCTTAAGCGGAAACCCGGTCGCTGTCGCGGCGGGACTCGCCACCCTGCGTGCGGCGGACCGCACCGTCTACGACACCCTCGATAGCGCGGCAGACACCATCTCTAATGCGGTGTCCTCAGCACTCAGCGCTGAAGGTGTCGCGCACACCGTGCAGCGCGCCGGCAACCTGTTCTCTTTCGCGTTTATGGAGACCGCTCCGCACAACTACGACGAGGTGCGCTCTCAGCAGGCCTTTAGGTACCCGCCGTTCTTCCACAGCATGCTCTCCTCCGGAATCTCGCTACCCCCGTCGGTCTTCGAGGCCTGGTTCGTCTCGGCGGCCTTTGACGAGAAGGTCATCGACCAGGTGTTGCAGGCGCTCCCGGCGGCGGCGAAAGCCGCGGCAGAGGCATCCGCATAACTTACGCATTGTCTTTCTGACCTCCTCGACCGGGAGGCTTGTCGCGAGATAGTGTGCGGGCATGAGTGCAACCCAGCTGTCGGCGAGCTGTTGCATCGTCGGCGGTGGACCCGGCGGCATGATGCTCGCGCTGATTTTGGCGCGGGCAGGGGTCGAGGTGATCCTGCTGGAGAAGCACAACGACTTCATCCGCGACTTTCGCGGGGACACCATTCACCCCTCCACACTGGACCTCATCGATCAGCTGGGCTTGCGGCCGGCGTTTGAGGCGATCCCGCACACCACACTTGAGACGATCACGGTGGTGGTGAACGGCACCGGCGTCAGTCCCATCAGTTTTCGCAGCCTTCGAGGACCCAATAAACACATTGCGATGATGCCGCAGTGGGATCTGCTGAATTTGCTGGCGGAGGAGGCACAGAGGTATCCGAACTTTCGGCTCCTGATGGGCACCGAGGCGACGGGCTTGCTGCGCGCCGGCGGGTTTATTGCCGGGGTGAGCGCGCGCGGGGCTGACGGAGACATTGAGGTGCGGGCGCCACTGACGGTCGCGGCGGATGGACGCACCTCAACCGTGCGGGCGGCCGCGAAGCTTAAGGTGCGCGAATACGGGGTTCCGATCGACGTGCTCTGGTTTCAGATACCTAAACCGGCCGTCAACCCTCCCACCACGTTCGGATATGCCAACCAGGACGGGGTTTTTATTACGATTCCGCGAGTTGGTTACTACCAAACCGCCCGGCTGATTGCCAAAGACGGGTTCACCGCTATGCGGGAAGCTGGCCTGCCCCAGTTTCGTCGAACTATTGTGGAGGCTGCGCCCTTTCTGAGCCCCGTTGTACACACGCTCGAGGATTGGGAGCAGGTGAAGCTGCTCTCGGTGCGGGTGAACCGCCTGCGCCGGTGGCATCGAAGTGGCCTGCTCTGTATTGGGGATGCCGCCCACGCCATGTCGCCGGCCGGTGGTGTTGGTATCAACTACGCCGTTCAAGATGCCGTCGCGACCGCCAACCGGCTGGCCGATCGACTTCTCAGCGGAACAGTTCGACGGTCGGACCTTGCGGCGATTCAACGGCGCCGGTACTGGCCCGCGGCGGTGATGCAAACGATCCAGCTGGGTATCCACCGGGTAGTCGCGAGAAGTGGACAAGGCCGCGCGCTACCGAACCCGGCGTCCTGGCCTCTCAAAATGGTCTTCGCGGTGATGCTGCCGATCTTTCGCCCGATCGGAGCGCGTGTGGTGGGACGGGGGTTTCGTCCGGAACGCATTGACTCCCACCTGCTGGCTGGCCCACCGGCGCCGCAGTAGCCCGTTGTACCCTTCTCGCGCTCCGCTGGCCGCCACGCGGCTACAGCCAGCCGTACTCCCGCAGTGCCTGCCGGGCTTCATCCCGCACATCAAACGGGGTGCGCACGCCCAGAATGTCGCGGTAATCCTGGTGACCGAGCCCTGACCAGAGGATGGAGTCATCCGCCTCAGCAATAGCAACGGCATGCCGGATCGCTTTCTCGGGCCGAATCACCTCGACCAACTCCGCCGGATGTACAGCGCTCGCCGCCCCAGCAATGAGGGAGGCGCGGATGAGATCGGGATCCTCAAAACGGGGATGGGCGTCGGTGACCACAAACACGTCGGCGTACTCCGACGCTACCCGGCCCATGTCAAAGCGTTTGGTGCGGTCCCGGTCGCCGTCGGCACCACAGACCATAATGATGCGGCCCGTGGTGAACTGGCGCACGGCCGCGAGAGTGTTCTGGAACGCGTCGGGGCTGTGCCCAAAATCGACATACAGGGCGGGGGAGTTCGCTCCGGAAACCCGCTCGGTGCGCCCCGGAATGGTCACCTCAATACCCGTGACACCCAGACTGGCGTTGATGCTCCGCAGCGAATAACCCGCCTGCACCAGCATCACAATGGCCAGCCCAGCGTTCGCCACCATGTGCGCACCAATCAGCGGAATCCGCGTAGTCAGACTCTGCCCATCCGGCCCGGTCAGCGTGAACGTCGTGAACGTGGACTGTTCCTCCAATGTCTGCACCGCCCACTCAGCGCCCGCCCCAACAATCGACGAAATAGTTGTCACCGGAATTTGCGACAGCGCCACAATCTCGTCCCCGTAGTGGGTGTCGAGCGACACCACGCCGGTGCGCGCCCGCTCCGGAACAAACAGCGTCGCCTTCACCGCCAAATACCGTTCCATGTCCACAAATTCGTCGAGATGGTCGTGGCTGAGATTACTGAAACCCACCACATCAAAGCGGATGCCGCCGATCCGATCGTGCGCAATTGCTTGGGCGCTGACTTCGATGGCCGCCGCCTCCACCCCGTCTTCTCGCATCAAGGCGAGGAGAGCATGGAGCTCGGTCGCTTCCGGAGTGGTCAGCCGGCTGACGATGGATTGCTCGCCAATATGGCGCTCCGCGGTGGAGCTGAGTCCCGTGTTGACTCCCAGGTGACGCAGGAGTGCCTCGATCATGTAGGTCACCGACGTTTTACCGTTGGTGCCCGTGACACCAAACGCTCGTGGTGCTGAATTCTCTGTGCCATAGATCCAGGCAGACATCTCGCCGAGAAGTTCGCGCGGGTCGGCGGCCACAATAATCGGAAGCCCACTCTCACGGGCGAAGGCAACACCGTCCGCGTCGGTGAGAATCGCTACCGCTCCCGCCGCTTTCGCCGCGTCGGCGTAGAGCGCACCGTGGCTTTTCGCACCACGCAGTCCAACATAAAGGTCGCCGGGCCGCACCTCGGTGGAGCGCAGGGTAATGCCGGTGATGGAGATACCGGCCAGGGAGCCGAGGGTGCTGAGGCAAAACATCTCAGCCAACCACGCCAGGGGCCGCGGAATTGGCAGTGTGGGTCGCAGGATGGGAGGCATCCGCTCGGTGACGTTGCTCACGGGACTTCTTCCTGCCGAGGGTCCCCGAACGGCGACCATCGCCACGTCCTCGAGGTCAAGCTTCGGCCGCACTGTCGCTGCCTCACAAGGCATTGACCGGCCGTAGCGGGGTCCGATACCGTGCGTGGCATTTTGTGAAGGTGTGTATCCCCTCCGTAAAGCTCTGAGAGCTTGCGGGCGGCAACGTAAGTGCAGAAGAGTAGTTAGTTCTTTGCCGCAGAACTGAAAGGAACGTACGTGACTCTTACACTCACAGACCAAGCCAGCACAGTTGTTAAGGCTATTTCGGAGCGCTCCGTCGGAACAGACACCGCCGGACTTCGGATCAGCGGGGCGGAAGACGGGGGCACCGATTACAGTGTCGCCATCGCCCCAGACGCGCAGCCCACCGACACCGTCATCGAAAGTGATGGCGCCCGCGTGTTCCTTGACGCGACGGCAGCTGCAGCGCTGAACGATAACGTCCTCGACGCACAGGTGAACGACGACGGTTCAGTTCGTTTCGCCATCGGCGCCCAGGGCTAATACCCGAACTTCCGCAGCTCCTGCGCACCTCACCATTACTGGTGGGGATGCGCAGGAGTTGTGCTTTAACGGACCGATTCTGAGGGGTCCACCAGAAATGAATAATGGTCGTTGCGTATGCTCAAGTGTGGCCAGACGGAATAAAGACCAATTTGACCCCTTTGCCGACGCTTCTTCCGGCAGCGAATCCAACCAATTCTCCGGGGTGGATGAGGCCGAATTCGTTGAAGCACCGCTGCGGCCCCGCCGCAAGAAGCACCCCGTCCGCCGCGTCATTTTGGGTATTTCTTTTGGTCTCGTCGTTCTTCTTGTTGCGGGGGGCGGCTACGCCTTCTTCAACTACCAGCGCTTTGTTGGTGGTGTCACCCACGTTGACGCCATCACCCCTCCCGCTGAAGGGGAAGAAGACTTCGACGGCGAAGCCCAGAACATTCTCCTTGTTGGTGACGATCACCGCCCTGACGGTGCAACCGATGAGCAGCTCGCACAGATCGGCACCGAAGCTGACGGCGGTGGCACCTCAACTGACACGATGATTGTGCTGCACATTCCCGCTGACGGCAGCACGGCCACCATGGTCTCCTTTCCCCGCGACTCGTGGGTCGATATTCCCGGCTACGGCAAAAACAAGCTCAACGCGGCCTTCTCCCTTGGCAGTGCAGAAGGCGGAGACGCTGGCGGAGCTCGACTACTAATCGAGTCCATCGAGAACCTCTCCGGTCTCACGATTGACCACTACGTGCGGGTCTCGCTGCTTGGTTTCTACAACGTGGTCGACGCGCTCGGGCCGGTCGACGTGTGCCTCAACAACGCCGTGAAAGACCCGTACTCCACGATCGACCTGCCGGCCGGTGTGTCCACCCTCAACGCACAGCAGGCACTGGCGTTTGTGCGGCAGCGTCACGGACTGCCTAACGGTGACCTCGACCGTCAGGTGCGCCAGCAGTACTTCCTCTCCGTTGAGGCCCGCAAGGTTCTCTCCGCCGGTACCCTACTGAACCCAATCAAACTGGGTCGAGTGCTCGACGCGGTCAGCTCATCCGTTGAGACCGACCCCGGCCTTAACTTCATTAACCTTGCCCGCCAGTTGCAGGGTCTTGGCGCAGACAACATCACCTCCGCCACCATCCCGATTTTGGGCACCCCCACCATTTATGTGGGTGGTAGCCCGTTGTCCATCGTTGAGGTCGATAGTTCTGCGATCCCCGGCTTTTTCGCCAGCCTGATTGGGCCGCCCGAGGCATATACCGATGCAGTTGCGGCAGCTCCCGCCGAGGTGAACCTTCTGGTGACCAACGGCAGCGGGGTTAGCGGTGCCGCTGGCGCCCTCTCTGCCTCGTTCAACGAGTTCGGTTTTGTTACGGCAGAGCCGGAGTCCACCGACTACACGGCCACCACCTTTATTCAGTACCCGGAAGGACAGGAAGCGGCCGCCAAAGCGGTTTCTGCCTACCTGCCGGGTGCAACCGTGACGCTATCGAGTGATGTGAGCTCTGTCACCGTAGTGATCGGCGCGAACGGTGCGAGCCTGGTGGACCCGGCTGCTGCTCCCGTTGTGCCCGACCCGGCCGTGGAAGCTCCCGTTGAAGAGGAAGCACCCGTCGAGGGCGCTCCCCGTAGCTACGCCGAAGGCGCCTGCATCAACTAAGCGCGGACGGAGAAAGTTGAGGCATCGGCGTGCTGTTGTGGGCTTTCGACTGCGGTACTTCTCTGGAGTGCTGAAAGTACGGGAAGCTGTGAGCTGTGTTGTCCATGACAGCGCAAAGCCGCCGCGATCAGCCACACAACTTTTTTACACCGGCCACTAGATTTTGGTCATGCGCACTACGGCGCGACAAGGCCCTTTCGTCAGTCGTCAGATCGAGGCTCTGAGGCCTCTGGCGTCGATTCGCGCTTCACTGTTGAGTACCGTCCAAGCTGCGCGTGGTGCTTTGCCTCACAACCAGGTCTCCTCGAAGCGCTAAATGCGTTGTAGCACGCTCCGTATTAGCGATGTTCTCCCGCAGTAGGCGCACGGCCTCGGCGGCGATCTGAGTTAGTGGCTGTCGTAGCGTGGTGAGCGACGGCATATTCAACGACGCATACTCAATGTCGTCGAACCCAGTGAGCAAAACGTCTTGAGGCACACGCACGCCCCGTTGCGCCAGCCGCCCCGACAGGCCGAGTGCAATTAGGTCATCGGAACAGATGATGGCGTCGGGCAATGAACCCCCGGAATCCAGTAGTTCATCGGCGGCACGGGCACCCCACTCCAGACTGAAATCACCGTCGAAAACCAGATCATCGGGCATCAGAATTCCCAACTCAGCACAGGCCCGCCGTGTGCTCTCTAAACGATCCAACGCTGACGAACTGCCCATGATTGAAGTCACGAATGCGACGCTACGCACGCCACGGTCGGCGAGATGTTGAATGATTACACGCATGGCGTGCGCATCATCGAGGCCAACCCAATCTGTGTTGACCGCCGCGACGTGGCGGTCAATTTGAACGATTGGCACGATTCGAGTCGCCCGATCCAAAGCTGAGCGGCTCTCGGTGGCGTCACACGGGCTCACAAGGATGCCATCCACTGACCCCTGGGTAAGGGAAATGAGCCGGGTAGCCTCAGTCGCTACGTCATTGCGCGAATCGCAAAGGAACAAGTTCAGGCCCGCCTGAGCCAGATGGTGTTCCACCTGTTCAACCAGCGCGGTGAAAAAAGGGTTGGAGATGCTGGGTACAAGCATTCCGATGTTTCCAGTTGAGTTTTGTCGGAGTGCCTTGGCGATTGAATTGCCTGAATATCGGAGTTTTTCGACTGCGGCCAAGACTCGGCTAGCGGTCTCTGCGTTCACGGACTTTGACCCAGTCAGCACCCGAGACACGGTCGCGGTAGACACTCCAGCCTCCGC
>DASYMY010000575.1:0-1736 GCA_036008825.1 Glaciihabitans sp. | reverse complement strand
CGAATCAGCAAATGGCGCAGACGGCGCTAGGCGACCGCCGATCGCTCAAGCAAGTTTTTGACCTTCACTCTCAGATATCGTGATTTGCTGTCAGAGCGGGAAATATATTCACACACTGGGTTAAAAACTTACCCAGTCTATACACCTAAGAATGGGGGTTTCACGAATCTTTGAAATTGACGAATCTGTCTATGGGAGCACACGTTCCCACAGGAGATCGAGGGTCGCAGGAACGGCAGGCGCCGGCCGCACCCAGCGATCTGCGGCATCCACTGACACAAGTTCTCAAGGAGGAGACATGTCATTCTCGGGGTACAAGCGCAATAACAAGAAGCACGACAAGCACGACAAGCACGACAGCAAGAGTCACAGCAAGAGCCACAGCAAGAGCCGCAGCAAGAGCGGTGGCCACAAGTACTGAGCTGTAGGCCGTGTGGGTGGGCACCAAGGGTGCCCACCCACACGCGTTTGATCATGGTTCACGCCGATCCAACGACGCCGGATTCCCTGCTAGCGCAGACTGTCGATGGATGCGGTCGCGACAATGCCTTCGACGCTGTGCGCCAGTTCGACGTCCAAGGTGACAAGTGCGTCCGCCTGCAACTGAGTGAGTGCAACGTATTCGGCGTTGTAGGTCGAGGCCCATCCCAGCCGGCTCGCAAGGTCCCAGGCGCGGCGCCGGAGGACGGCGTCGCCGAGAAGTCTGATCTTCATCCGCCCGACGCGTGCCAGCCGCTCGCGTGCGGTCTTGGCCGGGAGCTCACCTCGATGGACCGCCTCGTGAAGAGCCGACAGGATTTGGGAACGCAGCAGCGTCGGTGCGAGAAGCTGGTGCTCAGCGGCGGCTTCGACGCCCTGGGTCGCCAGGTGCAGGACAGCGCTGGCGTCAACGACGAGCCTTGTCACGTCCACCTCATCCGTTGGAATGGCTTAACGATGCTACGCAGGTGTCTTTTCTTGTACAGCAAAGGGTCCCGCGGCCCAGCGAATGGTGAAGTCTGGGGTGTCGCTCATCCGGATTCGGGCGCACACGGAAGCGGTGGGTGGGATGAGTTCCACGAACTGAGCGCTCGTCGCCGCGCCGGAGCCGACACGCCGTCCAACGGCGATATCCGCCACCATGACTGGCCGATAAGTGGACTTCACCTCCATATTCCCGTCCCAAGCCGTCTCGCCGACGCGTCACCGGTGCCGCGACACGCCGCACAAAGCGCGGAGAACTGGACTAGTCAGCGGATTCGTTCGCGGCTAGGCAACCAGACGGTGTCCCGGTGCGTATCTCCTTCGACATTACTTCAAAGAAGGGGATCTCTCATGAGCAGACAGTTCATCCGGGTTGCAGGCCTCGCCCTGGCGACCGCCGTCACCGGCGCGATGACGTGCGCAGCGCCGGCCCAGGCAGCCGAGGGCGAGGGCCGTGTCGTGTCGTCGACCGACCTGACCGTCCGCTACGGGCCCACCACCGCCTCCCGTGCGGTCGGCTCCCTGCGCCCCGGACAGACCATCCCGCTGATCTGCAAGCTGCGCGGCACCTCAGTGGGAGGCAACGACCTCTGGTACGCGCTCCCGCCGACGCTGAACGAGTGGGTAGCGGCGCGCTACGTGACCAACGTGGGGGAGGCACCGGACTGGTGCGGCACCGACGCGCGGTTCAAGGGTCGCACCACGACGGCGCTGATCAAGAGGACCGGGCCGACCCGGGCAGCATCCAGTGCCGGAAACCTCGCCCAGGGCGC
>DASYMY010000574.1:0-8697 GCA_036008825.1 Glaciihabitans sp. | reverse complement strand
CATCCGTCATGGTGAGTCATCAATTGGGATGTGTGGAGGAGGGGAATCTGCGGGACACTAGGGGAATGAGCTTCGACCGCACTCTCGACGAGTCGGCGCTTTTTCGGGTCTGTTTTGTGTGTACAGGCAACATCTGCCGATCGCCAATGGCGGAGGCGGTGTTTAAAAGCCTCATCCGGAAGGCCAATATGACCCAGTCGATCTCTGTGATGTCTGCAGGAACAGGCGACTGGCATGTCGGAGAACCCTCCGATGGGCGCACGGTGACCGCCCTGGATGCACACGGCCACAATGGTCGTGATCACCGCGCGAAGCAGTTTGACCCCAGCTGGTTCGCTAACCTCGACCTGGTGGTTGTTTTTGACCGCAGCCAGGAGAGGATTCTCCGCGCCTGGGCCACCAACGAATCCGACCGGTCGAAGGTCAAACTTCTTCTCAGCTTTGACGCCCGTTCCGACGGTGTGCTTGAAGTGCAAGATCCCTACTACTCGGACGCAGCCATGTTTGACCACGTCCTCGGCATGATCGAGAAAGCCTGTACCTCGCTCTTCCGCCAAATCACCCCAGGAATACGACAGGGAGTCTCATGAGCCCACTGCCCGAACAGCCAATTAGTCCACTCGATGGTCGGTACCGGTCCGCCGTCAGCGCCCTCGGTGAGCACCTGTCTGAGGCCGGTCTCAACCGGGCTCGTGTGCGCGTTGAGGTGGAGTGGTTGCTTTACCTGACCGACCACGAGCTCTTCGGTTCCTCCCGCGTCACCGCGGAGCAGGCTCGCCAGCTGCGCTCCCTCGTCACTGAGTTCGGGCAAAACGAAATCGACGAGCTCGGCCGGCTTGAGGCGACAACACGTCACGACGTCAAAGCTGTCGAATACCTGGTGCGCGCCAAACTCGCCGATCTCGGACTGACGGATGTCGCTGAGCTCACGCACTTCGCCTGCACAAGCGAAGACATCAATAACCTCTCCTACGCTCTCACCATCGGATCAGCCGTTCGCGAGATCTGGTTGCCCAAGTTCGTGGCGCTGATCGAGTTGTTGCGAGAGCGGGCGATTGCCCATCGCGACGTTGCCATGCTCGCCCACACCCACGGACAGCCGGCGACCCCCACCACGGTGGGCAAAGAGTTCGCGGTGTTTGTGCACCGTCTGGAGCGCCTCAAAGCGCAGGTCGAGTCGACCGAATACTTGGGTAAGTTCAGCGGCGCCACCGGAACCTTCGCCGCCCACGTCGCCGCCGACCCCAGCCAGGACTGGCCCGCCATCTCACGCGAGTTTGTTACCTCGCTCGGACTGGACTGGAACCCCCTGACCACCCAGATCGAATCCCACGACTGGCAGGCTGAGCTGTACTCGCGCATCAGCCACGCCAACCGGGTTATGCACAACCTCTGCACCGACATCTGGACCTACATCTCGATGGGGTACTTCACCCAGATCCCGCAGGCGGGCGCGACCGGCTCCTCCACCATGCCGCACAAGATCAACCCGATCCGGTTTGAGAACGCAGAAGCGAACTTGGAGCTCTCCAGCGCGTTGCTTGACTCTCTCGCCGCAACGCTGGTGACCTCCCGCCTGCAGCGCGACTTGACCGACTCCACCACCCAACGCAATATCGGTGTTGCCCTCGCCCACTCGGTGTTGGCCCTCGACAACATCAGCCGCGGACTTGGCGAGATTGCTGTTGGCAGCGACAAGCTGGCCGCTGACCTCGACGCGAACTGGGAAATCCTGGGCGAAGCAATCCAGACCGTCATTCGGGCAGAAATCACGGCCGGCCACAGCTCGATCAGCGACCCATACGCCATGCTGAAGGAGCTCACCCGGGGCAAACGTATCGGGCAGACCGAGCTTGTCGCCTTTATTGACGCGCTTGATATTGCGGATGACGCTAAAGCGAGCTTGCGCACGCTGACCCCCGCGGGGTACGCGGGTCTGGCCAGCTCGCTGGTCGACTTCGTCGCGACGCCCTAAGGCACGCAAAAACGCCCGGGCATCTGCTGGATGCCCGGGCGTTGCTGTGTCGTTGTAGTGAGCCGCTGACGGCCGCTGCTGCTGTCTGTTAGTGGCCGAGAGGACGATCGGGACGGTTGTCGTCCAAATGGTCCTGCTCAGATAGGTCGGATTTCTCGGCGGCGTCTGGCTTTGCCGATAACGCCAACATGGCCAACGTCATCAGCGACACGATGAACGCAATGCCTAAGAAGATGAAGCCGAGTCCCAGCTCACGGGTGGAAACGAAAACAACAACACCCATAAACACCGCGATGATGCCCGACAGCACCAGCAATTCGAGGGGACGCAGACGGTCCTTGCGGCTGGGGGCTGTCACGATGGTGTTCCGTCCTGTGGTGTTGGTGTTGGTGTTGGTGTTGGGGCCCATTTCAGGGACAGCCCGGCGATAACGAGGTACACGGCAATAATTGCGCCGTACGCTCCCAATGCTCCCACCACAACAATGGAGGAGCTGAGAATACCCTGCACCCCGTTGTCTCCGGAGAATTCTTGACGCAGGTCCGGCGGAACGATGAGCACTGCGGCGGCGAGCAGAACCGTCACCCCACCAACAAACATCCAGTCCTTGGACGCCGGGTGGCGTCCGCGCGAGCGGAATCCGGCGTAGAGCTCAAGGAACCCGGTGAACGCGGCCCAGAAGGCAAGCAAAAAGACGAAAAAGCCAATGCCGGCGCCTGGCCAGATCAATGCAACGAGTCCGGAGGCGAGAGTAATAGCGCCGATGGTGGTGAACACGTTGCGTTCCACCGAGCGTCCCAGGGTTCGCCAGCTGAGGATGGCTACCAGCGCACCGGTGAGGATGGCGAAACCACCAAAGGTGAAAAAGCCAAGCTCGGCGGAGTGATTTCCCGTGAAGGTAATCACAACGGCCAGTGCTGCGGCGGGAATGGCGCGGCTCAGCGGTACGTACCAGTAGGCCGCTTCGCGCAGGGTTGTGTCTCGGCTGGCCATAGGTGTTCAGTTTACGCTCTGTGCAACGCGCCACGGTGCCGGGCGCTGGCGAAGTTGTCTTTGACAGCGCACCGCTGTGCGGCTAGCTTCCGGGCGGGAGGTCCACAAAGCGGGAGAAGTGACCGTGGAAGCCAATAACAAGGGTGTCGGTTGGTCCGTTACGGTGCTTCGCGATGATCAGGTCTGCTTCACCCTGGCGGGGGCTGTCTTTCTCGTAGGCGCTCTCACGGTGCAGCAGAATCACCATGTCGGCGTCCTGCTCCAGCGAACCAGACTCACGGAGGTCGGACAGGGCCGGTTTTTTGTCTGCACGCTGCTCAGGGCCACGGTTCAGCTGGCTGATCGCGATCACGGGAACACCAATTTCTTTGGCGAGCAGTTTGAGCGCTCGGGAGAACTCCGATACTTCCTGCTGACGCGATTCCACTTTTTTACCGCTGGTCATCAGCTGCAGGTAGTCGATGATGACCATTTTCAGGCCAACCTTCTGTTTGAGCCGACGGCACTTCGCGCGAATCTCAACCAGGGTCATGTTGGGGCTGTCGTCGATGTAGAGCGGGGCGTCCGCAATTTGGCCGCGGATGCTGGCCAATTTGGTCCAGTCGCGACCGTCCACCGTTCCTTTACGCATGGACTGCAGTGGCACGGATGCCTCGGCCGACAACAAGCGCATGGCGATTTCGCTTCGACCCATTTCGAGGGAGAACACGATGGTGGGCATGTCGTGGTGGATTGCGGCGGAGCGAGCAAAGTCGAGGGCCAGCGTCGACTTACCGATGGCGGGGCGTGCCGCGAGAATGATCATCTGGCCCGGGTGGAGGCCGTTGGTGAGAGCGTCCAGCTGCGCGAAGCCGGTGGGAACACCGATCATCTGACCGTCACGGCCAGCCGCTGCTTCGATTTCGTCGACGGCCGCGGTCACTGCTTCGGACAGTGGAACGTAGTCTTCGCTCTCGACCCCGCCGGTAACGCCGTAGATCTCTGCCTGCGCGTTGTTAACGAGGTCAACAACCTCGCCCTCGCTGGCGTAACCCATCTGCACAATACGAGTGCCGGCTTCCACCAAGCGGCGGAGTACGGCCTTCTCCGCAACGATCGTGGAGTAAAAGCCTGCGTTTGCTGCTGTTGGCACCAGGCCGGTCAGCGTGTGCAGGTACTCAGCGCCGCCAGCGCGCGACAGCTCGCCGGATTTGGTCAATTCGTCGGTGACAGCGATAACGTCGGTGGGCTCACCGTGGGAGTAGAGCCCGAGGATCGCATCAAAGATGATCTCGTGTTTTGGGATGTAGAAGTCAACACCGCGCACGGACTCGACGACGTCTGCCACAGCGTCTTTGCTGAGCAGCATTCCACCGATGGCGCTTTGCTCGGCAAGAAGGTCGTGTGGGGGAACCCGGTCTCGATCGCTTGAGCGTGATTCCGTTGCCCGTGAATCACCGGCAAGTCCAAGGTGAGCTATCGACATGTGACACCTCCCAGTGACTGACGCTTATTCATAGTTGTAATCCCGGCCACTGACATCGCAGTGGCCCGCCTGGGAGCCCAGCTCGAGGGAAACTTCGTTGTTTTCGCTGTAAGAGCGGTGGAGACACCTGGCGTTCATGCTTGTTGGGGTTCACCCTAAGAATAGGGGCGCCCCACCCACAACTCGGCCTGTGGATAGACCTGTGGAATAAAGTGCCAAAACGCCGGGATTTGTGTGCACAACCTGTGGACAACGCTGTGGGTAACAATTGTAATTCACGACTAAAACACGGTCTTACCAGGGTTTTAGTTGTTCACATGCGGTGTGTAGAAATAGGCTTGAACTGTGGGTTGAGGGTTGGCTGTTTCCACGCCAACCTGTGCACAAAACTTGACTTATGGCGAAAAAAAGCGGTAGCTCACAGCATGTGCTGTGAGCTACCGCTCGGGTGCGAAAACTACTTCGCAGCAACCACCTGAAGGGTGATTGTTGCAATGATGTCGTCACGGAGGCGAATGGTTGCCTCGTGGGTTCCGGTCAGCTTGATCGGGTTGGTGATCTCGATCTTGCGCTTGTCAACGGTTCCAACACCGGCCGCGGCAACCGCGTCGGCAACGTCGGAGTTCTTGACAGAACCGAACAGGCGTCCACCGGCGCCAGCCTTAACGGTGAGCTTCACCGTTGCGGCCTGAAGGCGGGCCTTGAGGTCCTGCGCTTCTTCGATGGTGGCGTGCTCGCGAGCTACGCGAGCGGCCTTGATGGATTCGACCTGCTTTTCTCCACCGCGGGTCCACTGGACAGCGAGGCCCTGGGGAACGAGGTAGTTGCGGGCAAAGCCGTTCTTGACGTCAATGACGTCTCCGGGGGCACCGAGACCGGTGACCTCGTGGGTGAGGATCAACTTCAACATATCAATGCCCCTTAACGGCCTGAGCCGGCGTAGGGAAGAAGCGCCATCTCGCGTGCGTTTTTAACGGCACGGGCGATGAGGCGCTGCTCCTGAACGGAGACACCGGTAATACGACGGGCGCGGATCTTTCCACGCTCCGAGATGAACTTACGAAGGGTCGCAACATCCTTGTAGTCGATAACGCCGACGCGAATCGACTTTGCCGGGGCGGCGTTTTTGCCACCCTTGGCGTTGCGAAGAGGCTTGCGACGGTCGCCGCTGCTCTTTCCAGCCATGGTTATTTGTCCTTAAGGTCTAAAAGGGGGTTTCGTCGCTGTAGTTGCCTGGCGTGTTCCACACATCGCCACCGGAGGAATCCGGTGCGCTTGTGGCCCACGGCTCATTAGCAACCTGGGGGGAGGATCCACCACGGGCACCACCGGCACCTGCTCCACCACCGCCGCCGCCTTCGCGGGACGAGGATGCACGGGTTACCTGGGCGGTGGCGTAACGCAAGCTAGGGCCGATTTCGTCGACTTCCAGCTCGATGCTCGTACGCTTCTCGCCCTCCTTGGTTTCGTAGGAGCGCTGTTTGAGACGACCGGTCGCAATTACGCGGGAGCCCTTGGTCAGGGACCCTGCAACATGCTCGGCGAACTCACGCCACACGCTGGCACGAAGGAAGAGGGCGTCGCCGTCCTTCCAGTCGTTGCTGGCGCGATCAAACGAACGAGGGGTTGATGCAATGGTGAAGTTCGCAACCGCAAGCCCGTTTTGCGTGTAACGCAACTCGGGGTCACTTGTGAGGTTTCCCACCACGGTGATAACGGTTTCTCCGGCCATGAGTTACTCGGCAGCCGTTTCGGGCTCGGCGGGCTTCACTGGTGCAGCGGGACGGGCAGCCTTACGGGCGGCCTTTTCCTCTGCGGCCTTGGCTGCTTCTGCAACCTGGGCGATTCCCTCTTCGGCGCGAAGGACCTTGGTACGCATAACTGCTTCGCTGAGTGACAGCTGGCGGTCGAGTTCCTTGGTGGACTCGGCCTTGGCGGTCAGCTGAACGACGGCGTAGATGCCTTCGGTCTTCTTGTTGATCTCGTAAGCCAGGCGACGACGGCCCCAGATATCAACGTTGTCGATGGTTCCACCATCGTTGCGAATGACATTGAGGAACTTGTCTAGGCTGGGAGCCACGGTGCGCTCATCGATCTCTGGATCGAGGATCACCATGAGTTCATACTGATGCGTCATAAACCCACCTCCTTCGGACTAAAACGGCCACAGACGATCTGTGACAGGAGGGTGTTGACGTGTTATGCACGACCACCAGGGCCGAGACAACCTGCCTAGTCTAGTTGTTGCCTCACCCGTCTATCAAGGAGCAGTCTCAGCATGACCCTCAGGGTTGCCATCGCAGGCGTCGGAAACTGCGCTAACGCGCTAGTTCAGGGCGTCACTTTTTACGCATCCATCGACGACGAGGCCGTAGTGCCCGGATTGATGCACTCACGTTTCGGCCCATATCGCATCCGTGACATTGAATTTGTCGCCGCTTTTGACGTTGACGCCGACAAAGTAGGTCTCGACCTCGCTGATGCCCTCTGGGCCGGCCAGAACGACACCTTCAAATTTGCGGATGTCCCTCCCACCGGCGTCACCGTCCAGCGGGGCGAAACCCTCGACGGGTTGGGGGAGTACTACCGGGAGGTTGTCTCCGAGTCCGACGCTCCGGCAGTAGATATTGTGCAGGCGCTGAAGGACAGCGGAGCTCAGGTTCTGGTCTGCTACCTGCCCGTGGGTTCGGAGGATGCCGCGAAGTACTACGCGCAGGCGGCCATCGATGCCGGCGTGGCATTCGTGAACGCTCTGCCCGTCTTTATTGCCAGCGACCCCGTATGGGCGGAGAAGTTCCGCGTTGCCGGTGTTCCCATCGTGGGCGATGACATCAAGAGCCAGCTCGGCGCCACCATCACGCACCGTGTTCTTGCCCGCCTATTTGAAGAGCGTGGCCTGGTGCTCGACCGCACTTACCAGCTCAACGTTGGCGGCAACATGGACTTCAAAAACATGCTCGAGCGCACCCGCCTGCAGTCCAAAAAGATCTCCAAAACGCAGGCCGTCACAAGCAACATCGACGCCACCATCGCACCGGAGAATGTCCACATTGGACCGAGCGACCACGTGCCGTGGCTGAATGACCGCAAGATGGCGTTTGTCCGCCTCGAAGGACACGGTTTCGGCAACGCTCCCACGAGCCTGGAGTACAAGCTGGAGGTGTGGGATTCCCCCAACAGCGCCGGTGTTGTAATTGACGCCATCCGTGCCGCCGCCATGGCCCTCGAAGCCGGCCAGGGTGGCCCCGTTGAGTCGGCTTCTGCCTACTTTATGAAGTCCCCCGCCGTGCAGTACCCCGACCCGATTGCCCGCCAGATGCTAGAAGAGTTCATCAGCGATCTGAGCTAACCTGCTTGCCCGGTTACATACCCTGTAACCGGGCAAGACAGTTTCAGGTCGATCCTGGTCAGGAACCTGTTGCGGGGCT
Organism: Glaciihabitans sp.; assembly: GCA_036008825.1. Taxonomy (GTDB): domain Bacteria; phylum Actinomycetota; class Actinomycetes; order Actinomycetales; family Microbacteriaceae; genus Glaciihabitans. The sequence goes on along the minus strand of DASYMY010000574.1, from coordinate 836 downwards.
TTCCGCGGAACGCTCTGCCCACCACTTGAGCAGGCGTCGCTCTGCTTCTTCCTCACCCAACGGGCCCTCGTCGAGACGCAGGTCGAGCAGAAATTTGTATGCTGCTCCCACCTCGCGGCCCGGGCTCAGACCCAGCACACGCATAATTCCTTCACCGTCGAGGTCAGGGCGAACGGCAGCAACACCTTCTGCCTCCGCGAGGGCGGCGATGCGCTCTTCGAGGTCGTCGTACGCGAACGCTAATCGGTCGGCTTTACGACGATTGCGGGTGGTGACATCGGCGCGCGTGAGGATGTGCAGCCGCTCGAGCAACGGCCCCGCGTCGCGCACATACCGTCGCACTGCCGAGTCGGTCCAGGCGGCCTCCGTGTAGCCAAAAAAGCGCAGATGCAGCTCGGTGAGCCGGGACACCGCCGCAATGGTGTCTTTATCGAACCGCAGGGCTTTGAGTCGTCGACCTGCGAGCTTGCCGCCCACCATGTCGTGGTGGTGAAAACTGACCAACCCACCCGGTTCTACCTTTTTGGTTGCCGGCTTGCCAATGTCGTGCAGCAGCGCAGCTAGTCGCAGGACAAGGTCGGGGGAGTGCCCACGGGATTTTTCGTACCCAATGGCCTGATCGAGCACCGTGAGGGAGTGCTCGTAGACATCCTTGTGGTGGGCGTGCTCGTCGATCTCCAGCTTGAGCGCCGGGATCTCGGGGATCACTAGTTGCGCGATGCCGGTATCAACGAGGAGCTGCAGGCCCGCGCGCGGGGCATCCGTCAAAAGTAATTTGCTCAGTTCGTCGCTGACCCGCTCCACACTGATGATGGAAATGCGGTCGGCGAGCGCGG